>PMOU01000480.1:9202-27595 GCA_003161205.1 Actinomycetota bacterium
TCTACAGCGAATCACTTGCTTGATAGCAACTATTAGCCTGCGGAACTTGTTTCACTCGCCCCTAGCCAGCAGAACTTGTCTCACTCGCCCCCGGATCCGTCCGGGCCACCGGGGTCGGCGGAGGCGTCCCCGGCCGGAGCCTTGTAGGCGTCGGGTGTGCGCTCCACGATGTAGTAGACGGCGACCAGCGCGATGATCACGAAGGAGGCGACGGCGTAGAACTGCGCAACCGCGATGGCCATGACGTAGGCAAGCCCGCCGCCGACGAACCGCGCCCGGGCGGCCCAGTGCTTGTCGATTGGCAGCCGCCGGTACATGTGCTCGCCGTGCAGGGTCCACTCGAACATCCCGCCGAAACCGATTGACATGCCGAGGAACACGGCGCCGTAGAGCATCATGGCGATCTGCGTGTCCCGGTGCGCGTGCGAGCCGTGGGGGCCCAGGTACACGGCCAGGTACTCGGCCACGGTGGCGGTGGCGAACGGGATCATCACCACGAACAGCAGCAGCACCAGATTGAGGAAGAGCAGCGTCCGGTCCACCACGGCGATCCCGCGGACCAGCACATGGTGGTTGACCCAGACGATGCCGATCATGAAGAAACTGATCAGGTACGCGACGAACACTGGCCAGTGGAGCTGATGGAGCAGCACACCGTGGCCGGGCCCGGCCACAGTGAGATTGAGGGCGAGCAGCGTGATGGCTACCGCGAAGACGCCGTCGCTGAACGCCTCGAGCCTGGACCGGTCCACCTGTGCCTTGGTTCAGTCGGCGGCGGGCCGCTGCTTGACGGTCGCGAGGATCTGGTTCACGCAGGCCTGGATCTCGTTCTGCTTGCCCGGCATGTCCTTGCTGGCGAAGGTGTCGAGCATCGCCAGCACCCGATCCTGGCCGTTCAGGATGTCGAGCTGCTGCTTGGCCATCTCGTGCAGCGCGATGAGGGTCTCGTGGTCGGCGATGGCCCGGCGGTCGCTGGCGGCCTGGGCCCGGTTGGCGCTGACCTGCAGCGAGATCATGATGGACAGCTGCGGCAGGTTGAGGATGGTCAGCAGCAGCGGCCACGGCGTCTTGTCGAACCCGACGACGTTGCCCAGGAAGAGCCAGGCCACCACGCCGACGGTGATGAAGACGAACACGTACATGGAGCCGCAGAAGGTGTTGACCGCGTCCGCGATCTTGTCCAGGATGCTGGTGCCGCGCACGTGCTTGGACAGGACGAGCCGGGGAATGTGCATTTCCGGGCATTCCCGGATCTGCTTAGCACGCTCACGGATATGCTCCGATGCCTCTTCGATGGCCCGCACGGCGGCGGCGTCGGTTTCCGGGCGCGGTGGAATCGGCGGGAGAGGAACGTTTGTATCGGTGGGTGAGATTGTCTCGGTCATCAGGCACCTCCGCTGGTTTGGCGGCACGACCAGCCAATAGTTAAGGACTGCCACAACCTAGCGTGCTTTCGCTGGTACAGGTGCACAGGCCGCTTTCCCCGTCACCGCCGCGGCGTCCTTTTTATATGCCGAACGGTCAGTGGAGCAGCCGCTCAATCGCGCCATTCAGCCCGCCGGTGAGGCGCGCGAGCAGTTCCTCGCCTTCGGCCGCCGAGGCCCCGGCCGGGTCGCCGAGGACGCCGTTGGCGCTGACTGCGCGCACGCCCTGCTCGCGCAGCACCGGCATGATCTCGCTGATGGGCCGGACCTCGCCTGGTCCGGCCGCGGCCAGGCGCACGACGGCCGGGTCCAGCGCGAGCATGACCGAGGTCTCCGACCGGCCGGCGTGGGCGTCACCGCCCGGCAGCCCGGCGTGCCAGCTCTCACACGATCGTCCCTCGTAGCGGAGCCGGCCGATCGCGGCCTGGACCGCGGTGGCGTTCCCGCCGTGCCCGTTGACTAGCAGCATGGCGGGCCAGTGCAGGCTGGCGTGCCGGCCTAGTTCGATCAGGCACGTGGTGAGCGCGTCGGTGCCGATGGACAGCGTGCCGGGGAAGGCCGCGTGCTCACCGCTGGCGCCGACGGCGAAGGCCGGAGCAAGCGCCACGCCGGGACGGCCCGCGCAGGCACGCCGGGCCACGGCCACGGCGATCCTGGTATCGGTGTCCAGCGGCAGGTGCGGGCCGTGCTGCTCCAGCGAGCCGACCGGCACGACCAGCAGCCGCCGCGGGCTGTCCTCCACCTCTGGCCAGCGCAGCCGCGCCAGCTCGGCACCGGCCAGCTCAGCAGCGGGGTGCAGCGCGGACATGCGGTCATGCTACGGGTTTCCCCGCCGCCCGAGAGAGGCCCGGCGAACCGCCGATGGGCGTTAGCGTGACATCGCCGCAGCCGCCGGGGCATCACCCGCTTCATGGTCTTTGCCGTGGCGCCGACCGCTGCGGCCCCTCAGGGACTTCCGCAAGCGGTTGGTATCTGGAAGGGACACCTACCAGTGACACTTATTGAGGAACTCGCCAGGGTCCACCTTGCCGAGGCATGCCGCCTGGACCCGTGCCTGGCTATCGTTGAGTTAGGGTGTCGCGGACCAGGACAGGCTGCCGCAGACCAGCGACCGCGCGCGTTCGCGGCGGGATCAGCGCAGCTAAGGCCGGCAGCCAACCACGGGGCCAGATCTCATGCGAGGCTGGCTCTTCGCCCCATTTTTTTATCGGTTACCTAAATGTGAATGTCTGACAGGTCAGGCATGGAGTTCTCATCCTGCTTCGTCTGCGCTAGCAGCCGGAGCCGCTGGCCGAGCTCGGTCATGGCCGCGCTGTCGGTTAGTGATGCGGGTCCTGGCCGGGGTGCGCGGAGTGATTTCCCAATCTGGATCGCCAGGTCGTGTGCGGTCGATCCGTCAGGTATGAGTTCGCATCGTCCATCGGCCTGGAACCGGCGGAGACGCAGGCCCTGATCGTCGGTGCTGCGGGGCGCGGCGGCGGCGAGGACCCGGGCACCGCCGACTGCGGACTCGTGTACGACGCCGTAGCCGCCGCGGCAGAGAATCAGGCTGGCTGCCGCTAGGAGGGCCGGCAGTTGGTCCGTGGCGCGGATGACCGTGAGGTCGTGCGGGAATCCGGGCTCTACGCGGAGCGCGCCGTTGAAGAGCGGTCCTAGTACCGCTACGACTGACATGCCATCTGGCTTGACCTGCCTGAGCGCGGCTAGGCACTGGTCGAAGTGGTCGACCGTGTCCTGACCTGATCCGCCGCCGCTCGTGATGACGATGACGCGGGTTCCCGGCTTCAGCTGCGGCCCGTTCGGTGCTCCATCGGGATTATCCCCGGCTTCGCGGTGGATGGGGCCAGTCCAAAGCGCCGGGATTCCCGCCTCTGCGAGCACGTCCAGTGTTGCTTCATTCCCTGTTGCCACATCCGGGACGAAGACGAGATCCATCTGGCGGATTGGGCAGAGCGGATCGCTCAGGTAGTCCCTGAGATCGCGCCGGGGCCGGAGGCACAGTGCCTGCCTGGCGCCGAGCAGGCTCGCGGCGCGCAGCATCGGCGGCCAGACCATGGTGTCGTGGACGACCAGGCGGGGCTGGAGGCTGGCTAGCGCCGCGAAGGACATCCGGACGGCCGCCTGAAGAAGAGACTCAGCGGCGGCCTGATCGTGGTCGAAATAGTCGCGCAGATGAGCCGTGGAAGGCAGCTGAAGTACCGGGATCGTCCCGGCCATGTCCAGCGTCGCCGACCCCTCGCTGAGGAGCACCGGCCAGAGCGATGGCTGTGCGGCAATTAGATAACTGGCCAGGGCGACCTGACGGCTGAGATGGCCAGTTCCCACGCCGTTGATGGCATGCAGGATGACAGTCCGCCTGGCGCTATCGCGCGCAATCCCGGAGTCAGTCAACGAGCGCGCCATTCGACGCGATTCGGGCGTATCCTTCCGTCACTGTCGGCATGCGCCAGATCAGCATCCTGGGGAGCGTTAGCGAAATGGGTCCGGAACGTCTTTGGCTGATCTCCATAATGCTGCGCCGCCGAGGGCATCATGTGCTGGCTAGGCGGGTGAAGCAGCTTAACTCGTTCTTGTTCCACAACTCGCTCGGCGCAGGCGCGCAGGTTTACCCAGACATCTACCTCGGCCATCATGGCATGGGCATCGTAGTACACGACAATGTCGTCATCGGCCAGCGGGTACGGATCTGGCAAAACGTGACCCTCGCCGTCCGTTCTCCAGCCGGAACGCCGGACAGGATCGTAATCGAGGACGACGTGATGATCGGGGCGAACGCCGTTGTCATCACCCCATTGAGGAACAGCATCCGGATCGGCCGCCGCGCGCGGGTAGGAGCTGGAGCGGTCGTGGTCAATGATGTTCCAGCTGGCGCGACCGTCGTCGGCGTGCCTGCCCACGTCGTCAAGATGCGCCAAGATGAGCATTAGATCGGCACTCCGTTGATCGCTTCAGGCGGGCGGCGTATGCCAATGACGGTCGCCAGCTGCTCGGTCGCGGACCACGGGCCGGGTTCCGGAGGACCGGACATCGGCCGTACCCACTTTTCGACGAAACTGAGCAGCATCGCTGAACGGAGCCTGGCGGATGAGTTGAAGCCCGACCGGTGCCAAGTCGCAGCGACCATAACCAGCAGGGATCCCGCTTTCATGGTGCAGATCTCGCGAGTTCCGGTCTGCTCTGTGTCTGGTGCTCGCGGCGGGATGTGCGATCCTGGCACGATTTCGGTGCCGCCGTTGCTCCCGTCAAAATCGTCGAGAGCAAGAACGCACTGGAGTCCAAGAACAGAGCCGGTTACTATGGTACGCATTTCGTTGTACGGATAGTCGATATGCCAGTTGTCGATCGGCTGTCCTGGCTCCAGTACATTGAGGCTGAAATCCGACAGTAGGTAGTATTCTCCGAGCAGTGCCGTCAGCAACTCTATGAGCAGGGGTTTTGTGAGCACGTCGAGGAATGGCTGTCCGTGCCGGTAGAGATCCCAAACGCGCGTTGACTTCGGGTAGCGCTGCGCGTGCTCCCCGGCTGCCAGGTCGGCCGCGATCCCGTGCATGGCCTGGCACGCTGCGGGATCGGCGAAACCTGGAATGACCGTGAATCCGCGGGTCATGATCTCGCTGGCGAGGACCGTGGCGGCGGTCATTCCGGGCTCGCTGGCTGGCGTGCGCGCATTCGTATGACCGTTCCGCGAGTGTCGTGTTCGGCGATGTCAATCACCGAGCCATCCGATACGAGACCGCTTATAATCCGTTCAACGAAACTGGCAAGATCGCTTTCAGCTCGCCGGATGTGCATTTCGCAGATTACTGTCATGATGGGCTCGGCGTCACCTTGTTCTAGTTCATTCCGGTCTGTCATGCAGGCTCCAGCAGGCGGAGCGCCCCAGTAGCGATCAGTGTTTCTGTCGAGGCGAGCTGGAGCGGTTGCGCGGCGAGCCAGCCCCCGATCGCGCGCACATATCGAGCTGTGGACGGCTCGTCGCCGGTTTCCGACAGGCTGACAACGGAACATAGAGCCGAGCGCGTATTCAGGTTTCCCGCTATCTGCTGCTCGAAGAGACGCTCGCGACCGACCACGCCCTGGATCGCAACAGAGGCGGCGCACAGCAGGGCTGGGCGCGCTGGTCGGAGTCTCAGCCAGCGCTGCACGGCCGGCGCAACAGATGAGGTCTCCGACAGGAGCAAACGCACGCCGCGGTCTGCGAGTGACTGCGGATCGGCATCAAGGAGCGACTGGTCGATCATGACGATGCTTGCCCCCGTGACTTTTCCAGTGAGCACTTCCTGCGCTGTCGTGATGGGCCGGACGCCAGCCCTCTCTTCATGCAGGATCGTGGCTGCGGTTAGCGATGCGGGCAGGATGCGCCTGAGCGCTGCGGGGCTCAATCCGGCCGGCGGTCGTAGCACGAGGAACAGCAGTTTGCTGGCAAGCGCCGGTGGCGGCGACTGGGCGCTGGCGTGAATCGTGTCGATGATCTGTTCGATCCCGGCGCGATTCGGCTGGGTCCGTCTCTCGCGCAAGGGCTGCGCCAGGCCGTAGCGGATCGCCGCCTCGATGGCTTCCGGGTCGGGAGGAACAACCTTCCCGCCGTAAGCCGCGACAACCCGGGCAGCGTGATGGTCTAGGTCTTCCATGAACGAGACGTCCGGGACCAGTACCAGGTTCGCTCCGCCCAGCAGCGCTTCGGACAGCACATTGTTGCCGGGTTTGAGCACTGCGACGTGCGCTGCGGCCAGCAGTCCCGCGAGGTTCGGCTCGAATCTGGTGATCGTGATATTGGATGACCCTGCCAGAGGGCGCCCGGCGTAGTAGGGGCCGGAAACGAACACGAAGCGCACGCGGCCGTGCGCGGAACCGATCTTGCCGACGGCGATGCGGCAGGCTTCGAAGAGCCGGTCACCATATCCGTCGTGTGCCTGGTCGCCTCCGGCTCCGCCATTGACTACGACGAGGGCCTCGCCATGCGGCGCGTACCGGGCCCGCGTATCTGCTGTCTGCCTGGCCGAAGGCACCTGGCAGAAATTGCCGACCAGTGAGAACTTGCCGCTAGATAGAACTGCCGCGAGAGATTCGCCGCTGTGCCCCTCCTGAAGGAACTCGTCGAGACTCTGGGCGATCATGATGTGCTGGTAGCCGACCAGCCGCCCGCTCTCGCGTAGACGGTCAAACGACTGGCCGTCAAGCCGCCGCATCATCAGCAGGCGTTGTCGGCCGGCTAGCGTGGCCAGGTCCCAGTACCGCTGATCGGGATAGGTGTCCTCGATGACCGCCACCGGGTCAAGGCGGTCAAGCAAGCGGTCGAGGATGCTGATGTAGCAATCCTCGGCGACAGCCGACGCGACCCGGTGCAGCAAGGGAAAGTTGATGACACGCACGGTGCTGCCCCGGTACAGCGCCAGTGAGCTAGCCTGGCTGATCACGATCGGCCGTAGCACGCCCCGCGCCCGGATCGCTTCGGCGATGACCAGCGCCCGGCGTATGTGCCCGAACCCGATCCCGTTCTTGACGAGGATCACAACGTTCCTTGTCTCCCCGCCGTCCGCCTGATCCACGTTTGTCATTATCTCAGCCCGTACACTTGCGAGTGCCTATTTAATTGACTGGAAGCTTTGCCGTTTCGGCTAGGCTGGCTATCCATGGCGGACGTTGAGGAATTGCTCAGCCGGCGGCTAGCGCCGGCTTTCGATGCTGTGGCCGGCGAGTCAGTGAGCCCGGCCATCCGCCGCTCCCAGCATTCGGATTTTCAGGCCGACGGTGCCCTGGCGCTTGGGCGCAAGCTGGGAATCGGCCCGCGGGAGGTGGCGGAGCAGATCCTGCAGCAGGCTGATCTGAGCGATCTGTGCTCTCTCGTGGAGGTTACCGGGCCGGGTTTCATCAGCCTCACGCTGGCGGATGAGGTGCTGAGCGGCCTGGTGGCAGAGATCGCCGGAGATGACCGCCTTGGCTCCCCGCTGACCGACACCCCGGAGACTGTTACGGTTGACTACTCGGCCCCGAACGCCGCGAAGGAGATGCACGTAGGCCACCTGCGGTCGACGATCATCGGCGACGCCGTGGTCCGGATTCTTCGTTGGCGCGGGCATGACGTGATCCGCCAGAACCACATTGGCGAATGGGGCACGCCGTTCGGGATGCTGATCGAGCACCTGATTGACATCGGCGAGACCGAGGCGGCCCAGGAGCTCGCGGTCGGCGACCTGAACCGCTTCTACCAGGCGGCGAGAAAGAAGTTTGACGCCGATGATGCCTTCAAGGACCGGGCGCGGGGCCGGGTGGTCCTGTTGCAAAGCGGCGATCCTTCCACGCTCCGTCTCTGGGAGATCCTGGTCACGGAGTCCAAGGCGTACTTCCTCACGGTCTACGAGAGGCTGGGCGTGCTCCTGACCGAGCAGGATTTCTTCGGGGAGAGCTTCTACAACGATCAGCTCCAGTCGGTGGTGGACGAGCTTGACCAGCTCGGCCTGCTCCAGGTCAGCGACGGCGCCCGGTGCGTGTTCCCCGCCGGGTACAAGAACCGCCAGGGCGAGCCGCTTCCGCTGATCGTCCAGAAGACCGACGGTGGTTTCGGCTATGCTGCCACCGACCTGGCCACGATCCGCAGGCGGCTCCGGGTCCTGGGCGCGACGCGACTGCTGTACGTCGTTGGCCTGCCCCAGCGCCAGCACCTGGAAATGATCTTCGAGACCGCGCGCGAGGCCGGCTGGCTCGTTCCCCCGGCCCGCGCTGAACATGTGGGCCACGGGTCGATCCTCGGCGACGACGGCAAGATCCTGCGCACCCGCGCCGGATCATCGGTCAAGCTCATCGACCTCCTTGACGAGGCCATAGCGCGGGCGACGGCCATCGTCGCGGAGAAGAACCCGGCATTGGATGAGCGTGCCCGCGAGCACGTCGCGCAGGCCGTCGGCATCGGTGCGGTGAAGTACGCGGACCTGTCGACCCAGCGCAGCAAGGACTACGTTTTTGACTACGACCGGATGCTCTCCTTCGAGGGCAACACCGCGCCGTACCTGCAGTACGCCCACGCGCGAATCTGCTCGATCTTCCGGCGCTCGGGCCTAGAGCCACCGGACGCCAAGCACGTCATCGTGGCCGAGCCCGCTGAACGGGCGCTCGCCATCGAGTTGCTGGCATTCGCGGGCGTGGTAACGGAAATTGCCGGGACCCTGGAATGCCATCGCCTGGCTCATTACCTGTACGGCCTGGCGTCTGCCTTCACAGACTTCTACGAGCGTTGTCCCGTGCTCCGGGCCGACCGCGAGGTCCGCACAAGCAGGCTCGTCCTGTGCGACCTGACCGCCCGGACCCTCAAGCTCGGCCTCGGACTACTGGGGATCGCCGCTCCGGACCAGATGTGAGCCGCCGCGGCCAGGCGAGGGTCGCCACGCTATGAGCCCTTCGGTGGAGTGAGTTACGGCCCACCGTTGGTACTCCTTGGCGCTGCTGATGCCATGGTCGAGCACTGCGCGGTAGACATCGATGGAGCGGTATGGCCTGCGCTGGCCGACCAGATGTTCCTTGATGCTCAGGATCGCGCAACGAGACCTCGCATCGAGCGCCTCGCTCATTGCCGGAGTGAGATCGGAGCTGCGGGGGCCGCTGTATTCGGGTGGCAGCAGCCACATCTGGATATGCCACACATGGCCCTCACAGGTGTACTGAACATCCCAGCCGAGGCCAGCGTCTTCTTCACCGACCGCGTTGATGAACAGCACCCGGCGGACGGCCGTGTCTGCTGCCGCCCATGCGGCCACGATCGAGAAGCCCGCCGCTGCGTCCATTTCACCGAACACCTCGATGTCTATGTCGGGCGCGACGAGCAAGCCGTAAGATGCCGCTCCGCAGAGAAGGGGCACGCCGAACGGCCGCCAGCGTTCAAGAGGAGACAGCGCTTCCATGATGTGACGTGCCGTCTCCTGGCGCCGGGCCTCACGCAGGAGGACCATTGCGCAGCTTTCCCAGTCAGTCAGCTCAGGCGCCTTCATGACCTACGGTCGTGTCCTGGGGCTGTACCTGCTGATCACCGTAACCGAGTGCATCGCAGTGCGGCCGCACACACTCAGTCACTTCGCCTGCAGTCAGCGGTTTCCCCGGCAGCACCCGGCCGGTACGGATCTTGTCCCCGAAATCGCCAATGCCGAACTGGAAGGGCCCATGGTCTGCCTGGCCGTAGTTGACCATGCCCGGCTCCCATTCGACCTTCAGGTGGTCACATAGTTCCTTGGCAGTCTCGACTGGGTGACTAACGAGATCCTCGTACCGGATTGTCAGCCCGACCAGTTCTAGGCGTGCTTCGATCAGGGCCGACAGGTAGGTCACGATCAACTGTTCCTGATCTACCGGATGGCCGACGGGTTTGCTGGATTTCGCTGAGGCGAGGATATGGCTGGGATTCCGGATTAGGAAGATGTAGCGCGCGCCGGGCCAGCCTGCGGCGAGGCGGCGCCATAGCAGCAGGTTGCCGGGCGTCTTATCAACGATTACATCCTTGCCGCTCTGGGTGAGCACATGATGCAGCATCCGGTCCCATAGCAGATGCTCGATCTCCGTCACGTCCAGTGCCAGAGGCTGCATGGCGAACCGCACGTACGGGCTGCCTAGCTCGACTCGCAGATCGGCCAGGTGCAGTTCGTGCGGTGCGCAGATCCTTGGGTGGGTGTTGAGCATGCAGCGCAGCAGCGTCGAGCCGGAGCGGATCGAGGACAGGACGAACACCGGTGACTGCACGAGCCGGTCAGGCCGCCGCCCCGGAACTGGAAGAGTCACTGAACCACGGTTCAGCGCCGCCAGAAGCCAGCGGAATCGTGGTCTGGGCGGAAGCCGCAAGATTCCGCCATGGCTGCGGCCCGCCTGAAGTCCTTGGCGATAGCGCCTGGCTTATGGGCGTCGCTGCCGAATGACACTGCTCCGCCGCCTTCCTCACGCCACCATTCCACGACGCCGGCGGCCGGCCAGGGTCCGGCAGTATTGATTTCCAGTATCCTGTCTGACTCGGCGAGCGCTTTCAGCACCGCGCGGTACTCCTCTTCATAGTCTTTGGCATCGAAGGGCCGGGCCGATTTGGGCCATGCCCGCATCGGGTAGTCGATGTGCGCCAGGATGCTGAACAAGCTGCTCTGCTTGAGCATCCGCAGCGTCTCAGCCAGGTAGCGGCGCATGATGTCCTCGGGCGTTCCGTCTTTCAGCAGCGCAGGGGCGTAGTGCAGCACTCCGCCTACAGGCAGGGAGTGCAGCGAGCCGAGGACACGGTCCCATTCCCATGCCCCGGTCAAGGCGGCGGCCTCGGTAGCGAACACGTGCGACTCCCCCAGTTCGACTCCGGACAGAATCCGCACACGCGGGTAGCGCGCGCGGCAGCGCTCCAGGCATTCCCAATAGCCCTCCGCGTCCAGGTAGCCGCTGCGGGCGTGGGTGTCGATGACCCGTACCGCGGCGCTCTCGCGGAGCTGTCCAGGGAAGGCCCAGTCGGTGAAGTCCGCGTGATCGGTGAACGCGATGGACGGAAGACCCAGAGCTTGCGCGGTCTCGCAGGACTTCTCCATGGAGCCAGTGGATGCGTCCCAGGACCATTCGGTGTGGACGTGGTTGTCCGCCTGCTGGATATCAGGGTTATCGCTTGACAGGGTGTTCCTCCCGCGCCTCGCAATGGGTGCTGGTGGCGTACCCGGTGAGTTCAGCCAGGACTTGAGAGTCGATGATGGCGATGCGGGGGCTGGTCAGTGCGTGGAGCAGCTCCGCCGCGTCGTCCAAAGGATCGGCGGCCGCGGATTTCTGCGGGCGCTGACCAGTCGCTGCTGCGTCGTACGTTGAGGAGCGCAGCAGCGTCCGGCAGGCCTCCAGCCCGAACAGCTCAATCGGGTACTCCGGGTCAGGGGTGTAGCCGAGGCGCTGCTGAAGGTCGGCGAATTCCGCTCGGACCCTGGCTCCGACGCTCGATACGGGATCTTCGCTGACCACGACGAGGCAGTCAATGTCGCTATCCGGTGTGGCGCGCCCAGTGGCAACCGACCCGTAGATCAAGGCCGCTAGGACTTCGAGGTCATCCTGGCAAGCCAGGAAGCCCGCGATGGCGGTTGCGACGGGCTCGGTCATCTCCCGTCGTCCCATCCCGCGGGACCACCGGTGCGCACAGAGTGGTCGCCGGTCCAGTCGGAGCCGGATTGATAGATCTCCGCGAGCAGCGGTTCCACCATCGCGGTCGCTCTCTTGACCAGGCAACCGATCGCCTCGTCAAGATCTGGCTTGGAAGTGAGGGGGTTGCCGGGGCAGGCGGCGATGACGGTGTAGCGCAGGTCAGCGCCCGCGCCGACGCGGTTGTCGAGATCTGTCAGGGTGTGCTCGTCGAAACACGCCTCGCCCCCTTGGTACAGCGCCGTGTTCAGGCGGGACGTGTAGGCACTGATGATGCCGACCGCGCGCTGCCGGTCAGCAGTCGGCAGGCCCGCCATCGCCGCGCGCGCCGAAGGCGGGCAGAAAACGAACGTGAGCCGGTAAAAGTCAACGTCGTTGAGGAGCACGAAAAGCCGTGAGCTTGCGAGGCGCCCCTCCAGATATCGGATCAGCGCGAATCGGCTCTCAACGATCGCACCGAGCATGTCCGCGCCTGCGTGGCGGAGCAGCATCCACGTCGCCAGGCTGTGGAAACCGCGTGAGCCGATGAACGGCGAGATAAGCCCAAGATCCCAGCAGTCGTCATCAAGAACGGTTGTCTCATGCCGGCTGAATTGCGTCAGGACACCGCGTTCGCGAAGCAACAGATACGACGACGGGTATGGCGTGAATAGTCCCTTGTGCGGATCCAGCGACACCGAGTCCGCCGCGTCTATACCGGCAATGCGACGGCGGAGTCGTTCGCTGAAGATCAGGGACCCGCCGTGGCAGGCATCGACATGAAACCAGACGCCATGACGGCGACACACCACACCCAGTGCCGCGAGGTCGTCCAGTCCGGTCGTGCGGGAGTTACCGGCAACGCCTACTACCATGAACGGAGCCAGGCCGACCGGCGGGTCCGCGAGGGCACGCTCCACCGCCGCCACGTCGGTGGTGTAGTCCGTGTTCGCCGCCACCGTGATCACGTTGTCCCACCCGAGACCAAGGTGGAAGGCTGCATCGCTATGGGAATAGTGGGCTATGGGACCAGCCATGACGATCGCCGGCTGCTTGTCCAGTGAGCGCAGGCCGCGGCGCCTGGCCAGCGGGAAGGCTCGGCCCAGTGCGGCAAGCATCGCGACGTGGTTGGAAAGGTGTCCTCCGGTCGTCCACAAGCCCGCGATGTCCTTTAGCCCGCGCATCTCCGACAACGGCATTACCTTGTATCCCACCAGCTCGCGCAGCCACTCGATGACCTGTATCTCGATGAATGTAGCTGCCGGGCCGCTGCGGTCGACTGCGATCAGGTTCTGGTTGAGAAGCGTGGCGAAGAAGTTTCCCGCTAGGGCTGCGACTGCGTTGCCCGAGTCGGGAAACGCCAGGTACCGGGGGTGAGACTGGGACACTGAGTAGCCAGCCGCCAGCTCCTCAACCTCGGACAGGACATCCCGGAAATCCTGGCCCTGGTGTGGCAGGGAGCGGCCGATAATTGCCCGCAGTGAAAGCGGCTCTTCGTACCGCAGGAAACTCCGCCCGCTGTCCGCGCCGTGGATGAAGTCGAGGCCCGCGCGGACGGTTTGAGCCAGGGAATCCTCATGGCTTGTGCGCGACTCAGTGCTGCCGACGAGGTATTGATCGAGCAGCACCTGATCCACACCGCCGGCGCGCTTGCCGACTGCGAGCAGAACGGCATCGGCGAGCTCTGCCGGGTTGCAGGCCAGCCGGTCGTACCAGTCCTTGCTCGCGCTGCGGAAGGCCGCCAGCTCGCTAGGTCCCGTCGCCTCTAGGACGTCGATCATAGCGGTCGTCCAGCGAGTCTCGGCGCCCAGCGGCCGGCCGGTCATTTCCTCGTAGATTCTGTCGCAGATGTCTGCTTCCATAGCGGCTTCGAATACCTCAAGGCACGCGACCAGCGCCGTCTCCTGCGGGACGGGTTCCAGTCGGCGGAAGAGCCGCGCCTCCGTGGCCGACGTAAGGAAGTCGCCCCAGAAGTGGCCGAGTTCATGGCCGTAGAGGTAACCGCCGTGCCGCTCCGGGCCGGGGCGCCGATGACGGCCTTCCAACCGCTCGCTTTCCCCCAGCAGATCGTGACGCTGGCCCCACTGCACGGTCGCGGTGTCAAGTAGAGCACGCTCAAAGCTGTCCGCCTCAAGGACATGAGCGTCATCGACACAGACGGCGCCGCTGTCTGCGCAGAAGAGGATCTCTTTCTCGGCTGGTTCGAGGCAGTCAGCGAAGAACACGCGATGCCACAGGAGGCATTCGGCCGCTCTCGCAGGCGCGAGTTGCAGGTCAGTTGTCTCTTCGAAGTCGATGAGATGGATCGTGCCGCGGCGCAGGAACATGTTTCGCGGCGCGAACCCTTGCCAGATCCGTCCGGAACGGAGCATCGCTGCCCGCAGAGCCTGCAATGAGCTGACAACATCCCTGCGGTCTCGGGGCGCGAGGATTCCTGATCGCAGCGTGTCTTCGAGGGTCCGGCCGAGGTTCGGCGAGAACACCCACGGATCTGCTTCCGGCTGTGCCCGAGCAAGCGCGTAGTCGACCTGGGCTTTGAAGCGCAGGCATCCGCTGGGCATCGCTTTGATCACTTCCGTCATCCAGCGCTGATTGTCAACGCGCGAAGCGACCGAGCCGGCCGTCCATCTCAGCGCTACGAATTCGCCGGGGAAACCAGGCATGCGAACGAGCCGGGCCTGCCGGGAAGGATGGAGAGGCACATTCGTCTGGGCAAGCGGCGGATGTTGGTACATCACTTCGTCAACGTTCCGGCAGCCAGCGAAAAAATCGCGCAGGCGCTCCGCGACCAAGCCGACGCCCTCAACCTGAACGCTGCAGTCTGGGTGCTCCCCGGACACGGCTGAGCGCACCGTACGGCTGAGGATCTGGCCAGCATGGTGGGGATTCGTCTGGGCGGCCGTGATCGCCGTTTCGATGTCGCCCGGCAGCGACACGGCCTCAAGCTGTGCGAGCACGATTGCGTAGCGTTCGCGGAAACGGGCGGATAGCGAAGGAACATCCTTTAGCCTCGCCCGCCATCTGGCCACCTGCTGCCGGGCGGTCAACCCGGCGATACCCGCTCCGCCGTCGGTCATCCGACCCCACCAAGGTCGGACGCATGACCCGGCCTATGGCGGGCTTCCAATTCCGCCAGGATCTCTGCCTTAACCCTGCGATCTTGCGTATGCCACATGGAACCCTCCGCGATCTTGCGGTCGCAGTGGAAAACACGGAGCGGCCAGCCGTCGGGGAAAGCGATCCGCCTGCCTCCCGTGGTCGCGACATGGGATACAAGATCTTCCCAGTTGTAGCTGTGATCCTGGCGGTCGATGAAGACATCGAGATCGAATGCCCCGAATCGCCTGGCGACAGGCTCGAAGCGCGCGACGTCGTACGCAATGAAGTGCGTCGAGAGTCGGTTTACGGAGCGCACGCCCGGCTCTACCGGTGCACCTTCGTCCTGCAGTGCCCATGACCACTGGTGGAAGTCGTCCACCTTAGATACCACCGGGACGTCCTCATGGCGTTCAAACAGAGACCGGCAGGCGGCAAGGACATCGAAGGACGGATCTGTCCTGTACATCACCACGTCGTCCTCGACCACAATCAGATACGGCGTCCGAAGCGGGAACATTCGCTGGTGCCCGTTATTGGACGGATCCCCAGAAGCAACAAGGCGGCATCTTCTCCTGACCCGCAGCTCGTCAATACCCGACGTATCCAATCGCCCCGCGAGTTCAGCGACCACCCTGGATGGTGTGCCATCACAGTGCAGCAAGATCTCGAAGGTCTCGCTGGTCGCTGCTGTGAGTGCCTCGACGCAGCGCGGAAGCGTGGTCGCCAAGAGATCAAGATCCTCGTGGAATAGGAAAGCAATACGGAACGATGGATCCGTCAAGCCGTTCCCAGATTGCTCATGAGGTAAAACTTCGAGTAGGCAGTCGCTGCCTACCTGCTCCGGCCGAACACCGTTCCAGATTGACCGCGAGCTGTTGCCCATCTGCCAGCGCGCCACCAGGATCAGACGAACACCAGGAGAAGAACCAGGGGTGGATAAACGCTCTCATAGGTTGACATCGTAGCAATTCCAGGCAGCTTGGAGAATCCCGGCAGCTCGGGAACATTCCAGCGCCGACAAACATGATCTTGGACGGCTACGGCGTCCCGCAAGACCGATGCGCGCATGGACCTGGGCACGGTTACGGGGCCGGGCCACGCCGCCGTTATGGCGAGGACGGCCGCTTCGCAACCCGCGGGCCGGCTGGCCCGGCCTGGGCTGCCCCTCACCGAGCGGCCTGCGGCCGGGTCCGGACTGGGGGAAGGACAGCCCGGCCAGCCGGGTCGCCGTCTCGGACGGGCAGTCGCAGGTCCGGCCGTGGCAGCAGCGGTCCAGGCTGCGGCATGAAGCCGCTCGGCGCTGGCGCGGCGGCAGCGCCTGGACGGCGCCCAGCAGCCCGGGCCACCTGACGGAGCCGGCTCCCGGCCGGGATGCGGCCGTGGGGGCGCGGGCGGCCCATTCGTAGTAGTCTGCGGCCTTCGCAGCATGCGGCTTCCGAACGCGGCTGCGGCGTGCAGCGTGTCGGCGGCGGCCTGCGCCACGTCGGCGGCAGCGCCCGGGTCGGTCCCGGCCGGTGTCGGCCGGCTTTGCGATAGCGTACCCGGTCACCCGGCCAGGGTTCCGGGCGCTGTACCGGGGCGGGACGAGGACCCGGCGGCCTCCAGCTGGGCGAAGAACTCCGCCTCGCCGGCGAGGTCGCGGCGGCGATGTGACCTATGGCGCAGCGTGACGCGCGGCGGCTCGTCCAGCCGGCGGCGGGCGGCCTTCTCGCTCTCGGCCCGCGATGCGGCGGGGCGCGGTGCGGTCGGCCGGGGCGGTCAAGCGCAGCCCGTAGCGCCGCCCGGCGTCCAGGCATGTCTCCCGCACCCGGTAACGATCTTTGCGGTGCTGAGGCGGCGGCCGTGGCGAGGCGTTCCCGCGGGTGGCGGAGCTGAGGTTCGCGGTGCCCGCGAGCCAGCGGATCGCCTTTTACGACGACCTGATCGGCGACCTGGAGGACCGGCTGCGCGAGGCCAGGGACCGCCAGGACGACTACATCAGGGAGCACCTCGCCTATCTGCGAGGTCTTCGCAGCGAAGCGCAGCAGCAGCAGCACCAGCAGCAGCAGACCGCCGCGCGCTGACGGTCGGCACAGACTACTGGTCGTACGGCTTGTACGGCATCGCGGCAGGCAGGGCGGGCGGATCGGTGAGGTCGGCGCCGGGGTAGAACGGGCCTCGCGCCACGAAGCTGCGGACGATGCCGACCAGTTCGTCGATGTAGTCGTGCCGTTCCGGCCCGCCGATGACCTGCCGGCCGCCGTCGGGGCGCTGCACGGTGACGGTAGTGGTCGGCCCGGCACTGAGCAGCACCGCCGCGACGGGCGGCAGTCCCAGCGGAATCGCGTCGAGGCCCCCGTGCGCCTGAGGCGGACGAATGTGTCGGTGACCGCCGAACTTTGCTGAGCGATCCGGAGATCATGTTCCTCGATCTCATCGTCAAGACTCTGGTGCCGCTCAATGACCCTGAGCAGCTCTTCAGCCGCGTCCCGGCCATCTAGCTAAGCTAGAGCTGGCGCTCCGAAGATCCAGATACATACGCGCTGACCGTGTCTGATCCCCGGGCCGCCACCCCGAGGTAGCGCGGAGCCTCGTGGGCGCTGGCGCCGACATCATTCCCGTGAGCGAGGCACAGCATTCGCTCGAAGAGGTCTACATCGAGATCATCGACGAAGACACCGAGGCACACAAGCAATGACGGGCCTCGACGCGCCGTCGTGCGCAAGGAGTCGAGGGACTACGCCGCAAACAGTCCATCGTCGTGACCAATGACCGTCCTGCCGATCCTCTTTCTTATCCAGTCCGTCGCGACGATCTTCCTTACCTCGGCGTCCTATTCTGGCGCCGCCTTGGACCAGAGCCTGGCGCTTGCCCTCCTCTACCTCCTCTACCTCCTCTTGATCCCAGTTGTCATGCCAGCCACGCTCGCTGCATACAATGTTGCTGGTAAGCGCGAGCAAGGCACGCTCGAGCCGTTGCTCACGAAGCCGCTTCGCAAGCAGGAACTCATCTTGGACAAGGCGGCGGCGGTCATGATCCCGTCGTTGGCGCTCTCCTACACGGCGTTCCGGCTCTTCCTCGCCGCCATTGCGCTGTTCGCTCGTCCCGTTGTCGCCTCAGCCGTACTCCACCACGGTCCAGTCCTTCTCTCGCTTTTCCTCTTCGCTCCCCTTGTGGGTGGCTGGGCTATCGTGGTTGGGATGGCGATATCAGTGAGGGCAAGCGCTGAGGAACTCGACTCCCGAGCATCCAGTCTCCAACTTAGAAGGGGTCACTGCGACCACCGCAACACTTAAATTGTGTCGAAAGCGGGGAGGATCTACCGACCGAAACCACGAGCGGCAGATCTGATGGACGACACTGTCGTGGGCTCGATCGCCAGTCACAAGACCGTCTTGGTACCAATCGAATCCGGACATCCCATCTTGCGGCTCCGCTCGCGGCGGCACTTTATAGTCTTGGCCTGTGCCTAAGGGAACCAGCCGACGGAGGCCAGACGGGGCGCTGGCCCCCGCCGGGCGGGGAGCTGTCGGCGAGTTGGTCCCCGCGGGATTCAGGCTGCGCGCCGATCCAGGGTCACGCATGCTGGCGGACGGGACCCTCCTGGTCGGCGGTTACCCCGTCCGGGTGCTGCGGCTCACCGCGTCCGGTGCCCGCCATGTCGAGGGCTGGTGGTCAGGCACGCCGGTCCCCGGCAACGCCAAGGCTCGCGCCCTGGCCCGCCGTCTCCTGGATACCGGGATCGCCCATCCCGCGTTCGATGACCCGTCAGCGGCCGGCGCCG
>PMOU01000007.1 GCA_003161205.1 Actinomycetota bacterium
CGGCGCGCCTCGTCGTCGCCTGGGCAGGAAGCGTAATGGTGGGGACAGGCATTTGGGTGGGCCAGCTGGATCTGGATGATTCTGAACCTGTTTGCGGCGTGAGTGGTCCGCTTGGTGACGGGCATGGCACGGCCCGGGTATTGATCCGCCTGCACCATGCGCCTATCGGATATGTGGAGCTGCCCGCGGCGCCAGCGGAGAGCCTGACGGCGCGAGCTGCGAGCCTGGCCGAGACAGTGCTGGCAGCGCCGTTGCGAATTCATGAAGATCTTGATAAGGCAGCGCTGAATGCGCAGACTTCAGCCGGCTGGATGGCCGAGGTCTGCTGTCCGCAGCGTTTCGCCACCTCTGGCGGCGCGGGTGTGACGGTCATTATCTGCACCAGAGATCGCACAGAAGGCCTGCGCGAGTGCCTGCGTTCCATTCAGCAGACGAACTACGAGCCGCTCGAAATCCTCGTGGTCGATAACGCACCGACCAGCGATGATACTCGTGAACTCGTCACGGCTCTGGCTAAGACTGACGCACGGCTGCACTACACGTGCGAGCCGGCTCCCGGCCTGTCCCGCGCCCGCAATCACGGCCTGGCCCGCGCACAGTTCGACGTGGTCTGCTTCACCGACGATGACACCCGGGTGGATCCCGGATGGCCCGCAGCCGTCGCGGCCGGGTTCGCGGCCGATCCGGAGACAGTCTGTGTCACCGGCCTCGTTGCTTCGAGTTCACTGAACACCGGCTCAGAGCGCTTCTTCGACTCACGTTACTCGTGGGGAGAGGCCTTCGAGCCGCGCCGTTACGACCTGGCCACTCATCGTCATTCGTCCGCGCTTTACCCTTACAGCGCCGGGGTCTTCGGAACAGGNNGGGCCTGGCCGAGGTGGCGAGGATCTGGACATGTTCCTCCGCATCATCCTGGCTGGCGACCGGATCTCCTACCTGCCATCATCCCTGGTCTGGCACCAGCATCGCTCGGACCTGGCCGCGCTGGGCGAGCAAATCTACTCCTATGGCTACGGGCTGGGCGCCTACCTGTCCAAGCACCTGATCAGCGGCCTGATGCCCGTCGTTCTCCTCGGTCGTGGTCTGCGTCAAGTAGGAGTGGTCCTGGGCCGCACACGACAGGCGTCGCGGGCAGGCCAGATGCGGATAGGCGGCAGGCGGCTGGCGCTGACCGAGGCGCGCGGAGTACTAGCCGGTGCGCTGTGTTACCGCAGGGCGGCCCGCCAGCATCCACCGCTCCTGGAAAGCCAGGATCGCCGTTCCGCGAGGGTCGCCTGAATGACCATGAATAACGGGCCGGGTGTAAGCGTCGTCATCTGCGCTTACACGGAACGGCGATGGCAGCAGACACGTTCTGCACTCGAATCCGTCCTGCGACAAGAGCCTCCGCCGGCCGAAGTACTGCTCGTGGTGGATCACAATGCCGAGCTGGCAGAGCGCGCACGCCGCGAATTCGCGTCGGTGTCCGTCCTGGAAAACGCTGGTACCCGGGGGCTGTCCGGAGCGCGTAACACGGGACTGAAGGCGGCAGCTCAGCCCGTTACCGCCTTCCTGGACGACGATGCCGAAGCACGGCCAGGCTGGCTTGAGCATCTGGTCGCGCCTTATGCGTCCGCGGACGTGGTGGCGACCGGCGGCAACGTGCATCCTCGCTGGCCAGCGCGGCGGCCATCATGGCTCCCGGCAGAATTTGACTGGGTGGTTGGCTGCAGCTACCGGGGACTGCCAAAAACCACCGGTCCGGTAAGGAATCCGATCGGCGCCAGTATGAGCATGCGGACCGACCTCGCGCTCGAGGTCGGTGGGTTCGACGAGTCCGTCGGACGCGTGGGTGCTAATACGCGCGGCTGCGAAGAGACTGAGTTGTCCATCCGGCTCACGGCGAGCAGGCCGGGGTCGGCCATCCTCTACGTTCCTGCCTCAGCCGTCGATCATCATGTCGCGCCTGAGCGCCTGGCATTTGGTTACTTCCTGCGCCGCTGCTGGCACGAGGGCATGTCCAAGGCCGACGTGGTCCGGCTGGCCGGTGCCGCCGCGGGTCTGCAACGCGAACGGCGTCAGACCGCTGTCGTGATTCCGGCGGCGATCATGCGAGAGTTGCGCAGCCTGGCCACCGGTCATGTCACCGCGGGAGCACGAATATTTGCGACGATCGCAGGACTGACAGCCGCCTCGGCTGGATACTTCAGCGGCCGGACATCGCAGCGCATTCGCACTCAGTCCCCATCCACCAGCGGTCTCGCAGAAATCCCCGCTGGACCTCACTAGGGTCAATCGTGCGAGCTGGTCAAGCTGACCGGCTGTCCGCCTGCTGGCAAAGCTTGTCCCTTGACTGTACGGCGGGGCGGATGCCGATCGCGAACGCACCAGTTCAAGAGGGCCGATCACCGGCCCGAGGTACCGCCGGTCCTTCCTCGTTAATACCCCGTTCACCGAGCCAGCGGTAACTGGCCGGATCCAGTCGAGCGTGGGCGCCATTCACGGACGATAGGCCCAAACGGTCGATTCCCTTTATAAGAAGAGACTTATTCGCTTTGAGGCGAAGGCAATACGCTGGGTTAGATGACAAGCGCAACACGGAGTAAACGTACTAGCACAGACGGCACGCTTCACTCCGTTTACGGGAATGCCCCGCCGACTAAAGATGAGAACGCCAGACTAACTGATCCTTATCACCCTATAGTCATTCTAGAAGCCACGTCCCGGAGCATCCAATGAAACCGGGAAGGCCGCGTGGCTAGTAGAGGTGATTCGTGATGGACCGAAGTGCGGCTTTGACGAAGGCTCGGCAGACCGTACCGCCTGGGGTGCGGAAGGTCGCGGCGAAACTGCTCCCGCCTCCTCCGGTGCTCCGTCAGGGGGTCCATCCAGACCCAGGTGACCCTGCGATCCCACCCTTGGATCCGCAAAGCTGGCCGGGGGCACGACAGCAGGCGTTCGCTAGTCCGGAGATGGAGTTGTTTCGCACCTGCCTCCTGCTACCCGGGGCACCCAATGTGCGGACAGCGGTGCTTGATGACCTAGGCAGCTATTCAGGGCTGCCGCCTGAGGAATGCGTCGAGCGGTGCCGGAACTGGGAATCGTGGAGCGTCGAGGAATGGCTTGCCGCAGATCGATCGGGCACTGACGGAGCTACGACCTTTTACCGAACGACCGAGTCGTGGGCGTTCGACCTCCTGTGGTACGCCTATATGCAGAGCGAGGGCCACGGCTACCCGACCAGTGTCCTGGCGCTGCGCACCATAGCGGCCCAGGGCACCGGCCCAGCACATCTTGATTTCGGCTCCGGGGTCGGGGTGACCAGTCAGCTGTTCGCCCGAGCCGGATACGAGACGACCCTCGCTGACATTTCAACGTCGCTGCTGGACTTTGCCCGTCACCGGCTATCGCGCCGCGGTGAAGCGGCCCGGTTCATTGACCTCAATGACGAGAAGCTTGAGAGTGGCCGGTACGACGTCATCACCGCGCTCGACACGCTCGTTCACGTTCCTGATCTTGCGGATGTTGTGGCCGACCTCCACCGCGCGCTCCGGCCGGGGGGGTGGCTAGTCACCAACTTCGATGTGCGGCCCCCCTCGCCAGAGAATGCGTGGCACCTCTACGAAGACGACCTCGATCTTCGGGCGATCGTACGCCGAGCAGGCTTCGCGCCGTCCGGCCGTTTCGGTCAGTACGTGGCATATCGCCGGGTAGACCCTTCAGACGCAGATCAGCGGCTCCGGGTCATGCTCGACCAGCTCGTCCTCACCAGCCGCCCCCGCCGTATCATCCACCGGCAGAACCGGCGTTTGGTCGCCGCGCTCTGGCCGAAGGCCGAGTAGCCCGGCTATCACGAGGTGGGGCTGCCGCGGAGCCGGAGGTTCACATCCTTGATCATTTCCCGGACGGAGTATTGCATCGCACGGACCCGGCGGCGGGCTGGCCGGGGCAGGCTATCCCAGAAAAGCAACCGTATCCCTGGCACCGTCCGGGCCAGCTGGGCGCTGCCGACCGATCTGGCCCGCTTGGCCCAGTACTCGGCTCGGTCGTCGTTTTCGCCATACTTGAACGCAAGCACGGCGGGACGAACATAAGCAAGACTTGCAGGCAACCGCCGAAGCTTGGCCGTCTGCAATTCGTACATCTCGTTAAGAGCATCCTCAATGCCTGACCGGTCACGTGTCATCGAACCAGGCCGCAATCGCAGATCCACCAGGAAGTACTTGCTTGCCCACAGGCCGGGCGTCTTCGAATTCTCAGCGATACGGAGCCACATATCCAGGTCTTCGAGACACTTCAGCTTCTCATCAAAGCCGCCGACGTCGGCGAAGCATGATGTACGGAGGAGCATCGAACTGCCGTTACGGGCCGGGTTGCCGCCAACCAGGAAATCATCAAAATCATAACGGCCGGCGCGCTGCCACTGGAGGAAGACCAAGGTGCCGTTCTCTAGCAACAGCCGGGACCGGGAGAATACGCCGCCAATATCCGGCGGCAACGACTGAATCAGCTGGAGCTGCCGCTCCAGGAATTTAGGGTGCCATCGATCGTCACCATCGAGAAAGGCGATGTACTCTCCCCTCGCCTCCCGGATCCCCGCGTTCCTTGCCGCGCTTAGGCCCCGGTGCTCCCCCGCGACCAGGCGAAACCTCGGGTCATCGCCTGAATGAGCCTTAATGATGTCGACTGAGTTGTCTTCAGAGCCGTCGTCAATTACCAGATACTCAAAATCCCGGAATGTCTGCCGCAGTACCGAGTCGACGGCCTCACCGATGTACTTCGCGACGTTGTAGGCGGGTGTCACGACAGTCACCAGCGGTGACCTTGCGGCACTGAGAGCAGCCATGTATGAGGCCCCCGAGCTTAAATCAGTTGAACAGTTTTGTCGGATTTTCACAGCTTACCGCCAAGATGGTGCTTCGGCATGGGTTTGAACGGTCTGGAGCACTGCGGCCGCGGGCTATCCGGCGCGTCGGCTGGGCACCTGACCGGCCGCGATGACAGAGCGGGAGCCGTGCTCCCACCCGGGCTGTCCCGTTGCCTGGTGCTCGCGTCCGGGCCGCTCCGGGCCGGCCGCGCACGGCGTGTCGTGGCAGATTTGTTACACAACTCACCGGACAGTCCGGGCAAAAGTGCGTATGATCCCAAAGATCCGTGTGTGTGCTGTCCTTTTGTTAGCCCGCTCTTCGGGGTGCAATGCACGGCCTGGGCCTGGGGAGGAAAATCATGGTTGGCGGGAATGCGCTGCCAGTACCTGATGCGCTGCTCGGCAGCCGCCTCCAGGCAGTCATCACCGCGGACGGAGCGAGCAACCTCGCCCGGAAGCAGCACGAGCTTGCGCCCGCCGGAGACGGCCGACGGAACCAGTGTTAGCAGACACACGGAAGGAAGGTGCTCGGGTGGAGACGGTCATCAACGATGACATCAGCCGGGAACTCGCCCAGGAGCCCGAAAAGGAGCAGGCCTCGCGTGGGTGATTCCGCGAGAGGGCTGCTGCGCCAACTACAAGGCGCGGCCTTCTCGGCAGCGATGGCCCGTCTGCCCGCCGCCCTCGGCTACGGCATCGCCTGCCGACGTGCCGACTCGCTCTACCGGCGTCAGGACGGGAAGCGCGCCGAGATAGCTCGCAACCTGCAGCTGGTGCTCGGGGACGAACTCAGCCCGGCGGCGGTGCAGCAGGTGACCCGGGACTGGTTCCGGTTCGCCTCCTGCGAGGCGGTCGACGTGAAGCGGCTACGGCACAGGACGCGACCGCTGCGGCGGCTGGTCGAGATCCGCGGGCGCGAACACCTCGAGGCCGCGCTGGCGCAGGGCAAGGGAGCCATTTTTTGTACCGGCCACTTCGGCTCCTGCTCCAGTAACTTCTCGGTGCTGCACACCAGCGGCTTCCCGATCACCACCATCGGGCGCTGGCATTACAAGTACATGCCCGGCCTCTCATCCGCCGAGCGGTTGTTCTGGGAGCTCTACACCAGGCCGATGCGGCGCCACCGGCAGCGGCCGAACATCGAGCCGTGGCCTGGCCGGCTCGAGGTCGGCGCCCTAGCCGCTGCCGCCCTGCGCGCCAATGACGTGGTGACGATCTCGATCGACGCGCCGCCGCTGGAGGGCGACCGGGCCCGCGCCATCCAGGTTCCCTTCCTCCGCCGCCAGGCCGCGATGCTGCCAGGGGCGGTGGCCCTGGCCCAGGTGACCGGCGCGCCGCTGCTCATGGGTTTCGTGTACCGCACGGCCGACTACCGCCACCAGGTCATAGAGATCTGCCCACCCATGCCGGTGGAGGGAACAACCGCGGCGGTATTCGAGCGCTGCGCCGCCGAGTTGAGCGCCGCCATCGCCAGGAGCCCGGCCCACTGGGAATTCTGGGGGAACACGAACGATCTTGTCGGCCTCGGGCTGATCCCGCCGCAGGGGGATAGCTCACCAGCCGCGGGACCAGTCCCGCTATCAGACGGGACCCTCGAGCATGATGGATCAACGGACACCGTCCCGGCCCGGAGCTGATCTTTCCTGCTGCCTGTGGGCGATAGGAATTACGGGCCGAAAACCGGCAAAGAGTTGGTAACCGCCGCAAACATCATTACCTTATGTCCATTTTTGATGATGAACCGTGCAACCACCCGGTATGGTAGCTCTGGGCTATAGACGACCGCAGGAGCAACTACATGGTGAAAAGCGGGGGACGCAGCCAGTATTGGCTGAGTGAATGGCGGGTTTCCATGGCGCGCTTTGTAATCTGCCGATCACGCCCTGTCTTCCCTATGGCAGCCGCAGCCATTTCATCGCCCTGACCCTGGAGAGCACCGATGATATCGACGCCGCTCAGGCACGCCAGGCACGCCAGGGTCGATCCCGGCCCAGCGACCGGGGGCCCCGAGGCGGGCGGGGGCATGGCCGGGCCGGGCCGACCGCGCTGGACCCAACTGCTGCTCGCGGTCTCGGTGACGGCGGTGCTGGTGGCCGCGGCCCTGGCTGGCATGCACGTCGCCAACCACCCGGTCCACCCGACCGCGGACACCAGCAGGCAGCACGCCGGGAGAACCACGGTGAGCGCGTTCGCGATCGCGCCCAGCTGCTGTTTTTACTCAGGCATTGCCAGCGCGCCGGTCAGCCCTTCCGCCGCCGCCCGGCACCACGCCGCGAAGAAGGCCACGGCGAGGCCGTCGGCCAGCGCGGGCGGTGCCGCCGTTACCGGGGGTGACGGTAGCTCGTGGCCGACCAGCGTGGCGGGCTGGAAGCTGACCTACAGCACGGATTTCCCGGGTAGCAGCCTGCCGTCGGGGTGGTACGCCTACGACGGCGAGCCCGGCGGCGACCCCTATGGGAACTGGGTGTCCTCCAACGCGACGGTCAGCGGCGGTGCGCTGCACCTGCTGGCGACGTCCTCGGCTCAGGCCGGCGTGCAGTTCTACAACAACCCGCAGACCTACGGGATGTACCTGGTCCGGATGAAGGGCGACGACGAGCCCGGGCTGGACATCAACAACCTGGCGATCTTGTGGCCGGCCCAGTCCGGTGTCTGGCCGCCGGAGGTTGATTTCTTCCAGGACCTCGGCGGGTCCCGGCAGAGCTTTTCCGCCAGCCTGCACCCCGGGCCGAGCGGGAACGGCGGCTGCTGCGTCATCTCCAGCCCGACCCAGGACAGTGACGGCACGGCGTGGCACACCTACGGGGTGCAGTGGACGCCGAGCACGATCACGTACACGATCGACGGCCGGGTCTGGGCTAGCGTCTCCAGCAGTTCGCTGTACTCCGGCACCCAGTGGCCCACCATTCCGATGAACCTGACCTTGCAGTCGCAGAACCAGGGCTCGGCGCAGCCCGGCGGGACCATCGACACCATGACGGTCGCCTGGGTGGCCGAGTACGCGATGAACTGAGCTGTCCCGGCTCTGATTTTTCGCGCTCAGGACCGGATAGCGACCGTGGCGAGCACGTAGCGGTGGTCGCTGCCGAACCCTGGCTTGGCGGCGATCTGGGTCACGGCCAGGTTCGCTCCGGTCAGCACGTGGTCGATGCGGACAAAGGGCGGTATCACGGCGCCGTTCGGCCATGTCATTTCGGTGGCCTGCCCCCGGGCCGCGGCTCCGTCGGTCAGCCCGTCGTGCAGCAGGGCCGCGAAGCCGCGGTTGTCCCAGGTGGCGTTGAAGTCCCCGACCATCAGCATGCGGCTGACGCCGCTGGCGCGCACGGACTGGCCGACCGCGGCCAGCACCTCCGACCACTCCCGCCAGGTCGAGGGGAACGGCGCGAAGGTATGGACCAGGCGCAGGGCCACCGGCCCGCCTGGTGTCCACAAGGTGGCCTGGACCATGTACTGCGACCACTGATAGGGCTGCCAGTGCATGACCTGCACCTGGCAGCCGGTCAGGCGCAGCCTGGAGGCGATCAGGAAGCCGGTTGCGCCCGGGGTCGGGGCCGCACACTGGTAGGGAAAGCTTGCCAGCACGCCAGAGGAGGTCATGCTCCACATCGCCTGCGGCGTGAACTCCTCCAGGGTGATCACGTCGGGCCGGTCCTGCTCGATGGCTTGCACGTAGCCGGCATGGAACCACAGGCTCGAGTCGACGTTCGCGTCGAACACCCGCACCACCGGGGCATGCCGGGCCCANNGCTGCCGCGGCGAGCCACCAGCGCCGCGCTATCAGCGCCCCGGCGGTCACCACCCAGGCCGGCAGGTAGATGATCAGGGTAAGGTCGTCGAGCACGATCAGCGGCTCAAGGGAATCCCAGGCCACCAGCCGCAGGAGCGCGATGAGCCCGAGCACAGCGACGATTACCCAGCCGGCCACGAGAAGGGCCCGCACGACAGCAGACCTGTGGTGGCGGCGGCGCGGCGGGCAGATCTCTCCCGCCTCGATGGCGCCAGGTACGTTCGGCATGACCGCCAACGTACCGTGGCAGCTGAGTGCGCTGGGCTGCCGGGCGCCGTACCCGCTAGGCTGATGTGTGCATTCACGCTCGGTCAGGTCCATGACACACCCGCACGGTAGAAGAGGTGAGACACGGCGTGACCGGGCTGGCGGCCCTGATTCTCGCGGCCTTGGCGTTGCCCCCGCTGCTGGCGCGGTTGACCGGCGGTCACCCGCCGACTCATGTCACGCAGCTGGCAGCCCTGGCACCGGTGGCAGTGGTACCGGCGACCGCCGCCGTGATCGTCGCCGCGGTCGCGGCTCCATGGCTCGCGGTTGTCCTCGCGATCCCCGCGGTGACGCTGTGGATCTGGCAGTTGCCTCCGCTCCAGCGGGCCAATCGGCCAGCTGTATCGGGACCCTCCGGTGAATCAGGACCTGCTCCGGCCAAGACCAGCCTGTGCCTGCTCACCGTCAATGCCCTGGGCGGTGCCGCGGACCCGGCGGAGATCCTGCGCACGGTGCTGCGGCATGACGTAGATGTGCTCGCGGTTCAGGAACTGACCCCGCGCATGGTACGCCGGCTGGCGGCGGCCGGACTCGCGCAATGGCTGCCGTTTTCCCATCTCGATCCCCGGCCCGGTTCGCCAGGCACCGGGCTATGGGCGCGCTGGCCGCTGACCCCGCTGCCGCCAGTGCTGGGTCTGACGGCAGCTACACCACGGGCGCGCATCAATCCGCCGGGTGGCCGGCCGGTGACGTTGACGGCTGTGCATCCGATGGCACCGACGCATGGGCATGCAGGTATCTGGCAGCGTGAGCTCGCGCTGATCCGGCAGGCGCTGGCGGCAGTCGACGGGCCGCAAGTGGTGGCCGGCGACTTCAACGCCAGCCGGGATCACGGGCCGTTCCGGGATCTCCTGGCGGCGGGCTTCCTGGATTGCGCCGACTCTAGCCAGCGCCGGTCCTGGCCAGGATTCACCTGGCCAGCCGACGGCCGGCTGCTGCCCGTCATGCGCCTGGATCATGTGCTGGTCTCGCGGCCCGCCACGGTGCGCATGACCCGCGCCATACGAGTGTCTCGGACCGATCACCACGGCGTGCTAGCCACCATCGAGTTCACAGAAAACTCGTCCGCTACGTTTCCTGCATAGTCGCCTACATCACAATCCCATTCTGTCCGTTTCCCGCCCGAGCCGCCACCCTGCTACCGGGCACCCCCTAAACTAACTGGACGGACTCCCACTGACAGGCGGCGAGCTTGCTTATACAAAGATGGACCATGTGGCTACGCAGCGATGCCTCCTCACGCAGTGCCAGGCGCACGAGATCAAGGCTGGTGAACCGCGACCGACCTAATTGGCATTTCCGCTTGACAGAGATGCTTAGCCTCATTACGCTCCGCCTATGGCAGGATTCTCCGATATGAATATATCGCGCAGACGATTTACTGGCCCATGGCAAAGCATTAATAACATTGTTGAAGTTGCTAATGGATACATTAGTTGCTTCGGGTTTCTTCGCGGGATTTTTTTTCTTGCCGCCAGAACGGCGGGACTCTACCCTAGCGGGAAGGCAGTCCTAGCCACCGTTCCCGGCTCAGATATCCAGCTTCTTGTCAGGCTCGGTACTCCCGATATTCAGGTGTTCAACGAAATTTACCACGAAAAAGAGCAAGACTGGAATTTTGAAATAGCGCCCAAGACAATCTTGGACGCGGGCGCCTATACGGGGCTGTCAACGGTTTACTTTGCTATGCGCTACCCCGGCGCTAAGGTTATAGCGATCGAGCCGAGCGAGGAAAATTTTGCTTTGCTGACACGCAATGTAAGCACGCTCAACAATGTTCACACAGTTAAGGCCGCACTGTGGAGTAAACCCAGCTCGCTAGTACTTACGGACCCGGGTTACGACTTCTGGGGTTTGCGGGTACAGGAATCGGACACTTTCGCCAGTCCAGGCCAAACAGATACTCTAGTCTCCACATCAGAAGTTCATGCTCTTACTGTTTCAAATCTAATGGACAATTATGAGGTCGATAGAGTCAATCTGCTTAAGCTTGATATCGAAGGAAGCGAAAAAGAAGTATTTTCCAATGCCCTCCCGTGGATTGATCGTGTAGACGCGATCTTCGTTGAATTGCATGACCGGTTCAAACCCGGATGTACAAGGGCATTCTACGATGCAGTCGCTGACTTCCCGATAGAGCTGCGGCGTGGAGAAAAGATATTGGTTATCCGCGACGAATCCCCGATGGGCCTGGTCCTCGAGCAGTTAACTGATCGTCCGGAAAGTGCGGCCGCAGCAGCACACTCGTAAGACTTTCGAATGGTTACCTCTGCCGCTGGGAAAAGGGACCCAGCCGCCGTCTGCAGCCGGTATTTCCCATAGGCTGAACGGGCCACGGTTCCCAGCCCCGGCAACGCATACACTAGCCTCCGATGACGGAGGAACCATGCTCCCGCCAAAGCTGATCCGCCGCCTGGTGCTGGCGCCGCTGGTAGTCGTGATCGCGCTCGCCTTCATCGTGCTCTCCCCGTTCCTGGCCATCCTGGCGCTGGTGTTCGGCCTGGCCGCCCGATCGCGGCCAGGCCGGATGCGCAGCCTGCGGCTGACGTGCTTCGCGCTGATCTGGTTCATCGCCGAGACCGCGGCGCTTTTCCTGCTCCTCGGCCTGTGGATCGTCAGCGGGTTCGGCGGTCGTCTGCGCACCGAGCCCTACCAGAGCCGCCACTACGCCGTCGTCCGCTGGTTCCTCGACGTGCTGTTCGACGGCGCGGCCAGGACCTACGGTCTGCGGGTCGAGGTCGACGAGCCCGAGCTCACCCCGGAAGAGCGGGTGGCACGGCTGAGCCGCCCGGTCATCGTGCTCAGCCGGCACGCCGGCCCCGGGGACTCCTTCCTGCTCATCCACGAACTGCTTAGCGTCTATGGTCGGCGGCCGCGGGTCGTGATGAAGTCGGCGCTGCAATTCGACCCCAGCCTGGACGTACTGGGCAACCGCCTGCCCAACGTGTTCATCCAGCACAGCAAGATCGGCGAAAGCCTTTTCACCGAGCAGATTGAGCGGCTGGCCCGCGGGCTCGACCAGACCGGCGCCCTGGTGATCTTCCCCGAGGGCGCCAACTGGACGCCGGGCCGCTGGCGCCGCGGTATCCGACGGCTGGAGAACTCGGGTCGTTCGGATCTGGCCGCGAAGGCCAGGGATATGCCGAACCTGCTCCCGCCCCGGCCCGGCGGGACACTGGCGGCCCTCGCCGCCTGCCCGGACGCGGACGTGATCTTCGTGGCGCACGCCGGGCTGGACAACATCGTCAGCGTCGGCGATGTCTGGCGGAACTTCCCCATCGACCAGGTCATCAAGGCCCGCTGGTGGCGGGTGCCACACGACGCGGTACCGCGGACCGCCACCCACGAGGCCCAGGTGAAGTGGCTATACGACTGGTGGAAGCGCATCGACAGCTGGATCTCGCAGAACCGGCCGGACGGCACGCCGGTTGCTGAGGCCGTCCCTCTACCTGAGAGCGATACGCCCGAGCCGGTCGCGGAGTTAGCCGTGCCAGCGGAGTGCGCTGATCCTCCGACGCCATGCAGCTGGGCTGACCCGCAGTAAAGACCCGGAACGGTCGAAACGCCCGCACCCACATGTGATGCGTGGCTGGGGTGATTTATGTCACTAAGCACTGGTTGATCCCCCACAGGACTATCGGTCTTGGCCACACCAAACACATCTGAGCCTGCAGGCCATGTGGAGGTTTCAGTCATTTTCCAGCTTTTCACCCGTTTTGGGCGCCCCAGTTGAGCCCATCTCAACCCGAATCCGAACGTTTGGTCTGTTTTTCCCTAAACGAGCTATTTCTGCCTAATCACAATACGTTCAGGTTAAATATGGATTTACTAGCGGCGGTGCCGAAGAATTTATTGCTACACCTGACAAACAGTATTGAAACGGAGTCTAAAGGTTTCTGATAAACCTTATACTCAAGTAGGAAGTATTCGTCATATCAGACGAACCGCGCTATTCGGGCGAAAGGGCGATCGAACGCAGCGTTGCGTTCAACATTCAGTATACGATCCTGTGGGGGGACCGATATGTCGCAGTTGGTGACGAATGACGTCGCCAAGTCGAGGCGGCTTCCTCGGCGTGAAGATAACGACGCCGAGGCGGCAGCCAATCAAGCCGGACTAGCTGCCTTGAGGGCGCTGGATACCAGAGCGGGAGAATCGCTTCCGACGAACCGGAGGCAGCCCTCAGCAGCCGCCGCCGGACGGCCCATACGGGTCGGATGGCAGGCAGGCCAGCCCAACCGCCAGACCGAGCGGCCCTACCGCCTGCAGAGACCGCGAGGGCCCGCGTGGCTGCACGAGGATCCCGCGGCGGCCCGCACCGGAGACTTTCCCGCGCTGCCGACGGCTGACCAGCCTGGTGCCCGGCGGCACCGCCAGCTAACGCGGCGTGCCGCTGCGGACTCGAAACTGGCCGCCCTGGCCATGGACGTTTACCGGCTCTCTGGCGGTAGCGTCCGGAGAATTTCCCCGAGCGGTCCGGTCCTCGCGACTCGTCCGCTGCGCCGCCGGCTGCGCGGTAGCACCTTCAGAGCCGTCCTGACCCCGGCCGGCCGCCTAGCTATTGCCGTTTTCTCGATCTGCTGGCTGGCGTGCCTTGCTGATTTCTGGGTCTGGTGGCTTGAGCCAACACACCGGGCGAGCACATTCGGCACGCTGATTAATAGCGTCGTCTTGGTCTACATCACCTGCTACCCGGTCTTCTTCGTAGTCGCGGCCAACCGCTTGCGCAATGTCAGCCAGTCTGTAGCGATTCCGCTGCTCCGGGTTGCCTTTGTCGTCACTCGAGCGCCCTCCGAGCCGTGGGATGTGGCCAAAGCGACGCTGATCGCCATGCTTGGTCAGGAATTCCCGCTTCCGTACGACGTCTGGATCTGCGACGAGCAGCCCACCGCGGAGATCATTGACTGGTGCGGTGAGCACGGCGTGGTCGTGGCAACCCGGAACGGCAGGGAAAAGTACCACCGGACTACCTGGCCACGGCGGACCAAATGTAAAGAAGGCAATCTAGCCTACTTCTACGACCACTGGGGTTACCGCAACTACGACGTTGTCGCCCAGCTTGATTGCGATCACCGGCCATCCTCGACCTATCTAGCCGAGATGGTCCGCCCATTCTCCGATCCAGCCATTGGCTATGTTGCCGCGCCTAGCGTGTGCGACGCGAACGCGCGTGACTCATGGGCAGCCCGCGGTCGCCTGTACCGGGAAGCTACCTTTCACGGAGCCTTCCAGCTTGGGCATAGCGATGGCTGGGCGCCGGCCTGCATCGGCTCACATTACGCGGTACGAACTCGCGCCCTCCGGGACATTGGCGGGATCGGTCCCGAGCTAGCCGAGGACTTCTCCACCAGCTTCCTCTTCAATGCGGCCGGATGGCACGGTGCCTTTGCCATCAATGCCGAGGCGCACGGCGACGGGCCGAACACGTTCGCCGCAATGCTGGTGCAGGAATTTCAGTGGTCCCGGAGCCTTACTACTGTACTGCTAGGACTCGTCCCACATAATTTCCGGCGCCTGTCCATGTCTCTCCGGCTGCGGTTCTTTTATGCGCTGTTCTTTTACTCACTGCTGGTCATAAGCACCCTCGGCGGGCTTGTTCTCGCTCCCTATGCAGCCGTGACTGGAAAACCATGGATAAATGTCAATTATGCCACTTTCCTCTTGCACTGGTGGTCAATTTCCATCTGGCTCATTCTCATCACTCTCTTCCTGCGCCGGAAGGGTTTGCTGCGCCCGCCTAATGCCCCGATACTGAGCTGGGAGAACTGGCTTTACACGCTAGTACGCTGGCCTTACATAGCCCGCGGAATCTTCTCTTCCATAATCCAGCGTATCTACCCGCGTCCCACGACCTTCAAGGTCACCCCCAAAGGCGTCAGCGGCCTCGAGCCACTGCCTACCCGGCTGATGCTGCCGTATGTGATCATCAGCTGTGGGTCAGCAGCAGCTGCGCTGATCGGCGAGTCAACTGATAACGCCGTCGGTTACGTCTTTTTGTGCATCGCGGCCGCATTCATGTACGCACTTGTGTGCATTGTTGTGCCTATTCTCCACGCCGAGGAGTCGGCCGCGCAGAATAAGATACCTGTACATGAGGCACTATGGCGCACAAGTCTGCTGCCGTACGTACTGGGACTCGTATCGCTGGTGCCGGTATCGATAGCCCTCATTCGCTATCCGTCTTATGCTCTGCATGTTTTTCACATGTAGATCTGTTCTCTTCTCAACCATCGTCATCTCTTGCGAGAGGATATCTGTGACTATTTTGGTAACAGGAGGTGCTGGCTTCATCGGTAGCCACACCTGCGTGGAACTGCTGAGCCGCGGACATAGCGTAGTCGTCGCCGATGACCATTCAAACAGCTCACCCGCCGCACTGGCCGCCATCCGTGACGTCTCAGGGGGAGAACTGATCACGCACGCGATAGATCTGCGCGATCAGGAATCGATGGATAAGCTATTCACTTCACACCAGATCGACGCTGTGATTCACTTCGCAGCCAAGAAATCCGTCCGGGAATCGGTGCAGATACCGCTCGACTACTACAGCATCAATGTCGGCTGCACCATCAGCCTGATACAGACGATGCTGAAGCACGACGTCCGGCACCTCGTCTTCTCATCGTCATGCTCCATATACGGGGGCCGGTACAGCGCGCCCATATCCGAGGACGACGAGAAGCGCCCAACCAACCCGTATGCGCACTCAAAACTGATGTGCGAGCAGATACTGAGCGACACATGTCGCCGCCATCCCGATTTCTCGGTCATCGCGCTACGGTACTTCAATCCGATCGGCGCGCACCCGAGCGGCTACCTTGGCGAGGATCCGCGGGGGGTTCCCAGCAATATTTTGCCGTACATGATGCAGGTTGCCGTAGGTAGGCTCGAACGGCTCGAGGTCTACGGCAATGACTACGACACGATCGACGGCACCGGGGTACGGGATTACATCCACGTCATGGACGTAGCTGAGGCACACTGCCTGGCCCTGGATCATATGGACGATGAAGCCGGAATGAGCGCCTTCAATATCGGCACCGGCGGCGGCATTTCAGTCTTGCAACTACTGGCGACGTTCGGCGAGGTCAACGGGATCACCATCCCGTACCGGATGGTCGGCCGCCAGCCCGGCGACGTGGGAACCCTGATTGCCGACCCCAGCCGGATCGAGAAGGTATGGGGCTGGACAACTAGCAGGGATATGCAGGCCATGTGCCGCGATGCGTGGCAATTTCAGCGCCTTCATCCGCACGGTTACTAATCACGCGTGCTAACAAAAGAGAGCGAGAAAATGCGAATTTCAGTTATAGGCACAGGTTACCTGGGGGCAGTGCATGCCGCCTGCATGGCCGAACTCGGGCATGACGTGCTGGGTGTGGACACCCACGCCGGCAAGATTGCCGCCTTGGCCGAGGGGCGGGCGCCCTTTTACGAGCCAGGCTTGACGGAAATCCTGGTCAGGACAGTCGCGGCCGGGAAGCTTCGTTTCAGCACTTCTCTCGCCGAGGCGGCCGCGTTCGCCGATATGCACTTCATCTGCGTAGGGACTCCCCAGCTTACCGGCTCACTCGGCGCCAACCTCAGCCATATCGAAGCGGTCATCGACGGCCTGGCGGCGAATCTGACGCGTGACTGCCTGGTCGTCGGCAAGTCGACGGTTCCGGTGGGGACCGCCCCGCGATTGGCCGCCCGGCTGGCCGCGCTCACCGCTGAGGGCATCACCGCCCGCCTCGCCTGGAACCCCGAATTCTTGCGCGAGGGTTTCGCCGTGCAGGACACCCTCCGACCTGACCGCATCGTGGTCGGAGTCACTTCGGAGGAGGCAGACGCGGCCCTGCGAGCGGTATACGCTCCGGTCATCGAGATGGGAACGCCGTATATCAGCACCGATCTGGCCACCGCCGAGCTGGCTAAGGTGGCAGCGAACGCGTTCCTGGCCACCAAGGTCTCGTTCATTAACGCGGTAGCTGACGTGTGTGAGGCTGCCGGGGCGGACGTCGTGACCCTTGCCGATGCCCTCGGGCATGACACCCGGATCGGGCGACGCTTCCTTTCCGCGGGTCTCGGTTTCGGCGGTGGATGCCTGTCCAAAGACATCCGGGCATTCGTCGCCCGGGCCGCCGAGCTAGGCGTGGCCAGCTCCGTGCAGTTCCTGCAGCAAGTCGACGAGATCAACAGCTCCCGTAGGCTTCGGGCCATCGACTCAGCTCGCGAACTTGTCGGCGGGTCTTTTGCCGGGCAGAGAGTCGCCGTGCTCGGGGCCGCGTTCAAGCCGGACACCGATGACGTGCGTGACTCACCCGCGCTAAGCGTCGCTTCGGCCATCCGCCTGGCGGGGGCGACGGTCCGGGTCCACGATCCCAGGGCCAACGACAATGCCCGGCAGGCCTGTCCCGAGCTGGATTACGTGGATGAGCCAGGCAAAGCGTGCGAGGGAGCGGACGTGGTGCTCCACTTGACCGAGTGGGCCGAATACCGCACGATCGACCCGGTGGCGCTGCGCTCGGTGGTACGGGCCCCGCGAATCCTTGACGGACGTAACGTTCTTCCTCTCAGTCAGTGGCAGGCTGCCGGATGGACCGTGCGGACCATGGGAGCGGCGTATGTTTGACACCCCATCCCGCTTAATGCGGCGTGGCGCGACTACCGATGCGCCACACAGGGGAGCCGCTTTCCCCGGAAGCAGCGGCCAACCCCGCAGGACCAGGAGTAAGGGAGACGCGATGCCAGCGAAACGGCCCCCCCGCTGGCGCGGCATTCCGATAGTTCTGCTCTTTGCAGCGGCCTGCGGCGTGGTTGCGTGTTCAGGACCACCGCAGCCAGCGCGCCGGGTCAACGCGGGCACTACGTATTACCTCAGCCCGTCCGGCAATGACGCCGCGGCGGGCACCTCTCCGGCCACGGCATGGCGCACTGTCGGCCACGCCAGCCGGGTTTCCCTGCGGCCCGGCGACCGGCTGCTGCTGCAGGGCGGCCAGCAGTTCACCGGTCAGCTCACCATCGGCCGGCAAGACGCCGGCAACGCGGCACGTCCGCTTGTGATCGGCTCATACGGCCACGGCAGGGCCACTATCACCTCGATTGGTGCCGCCGTCTACGTGCACGACACGGCGGGGATCGACATCAGCGATCTCGATCTGAGAGGCAAACCGCCGGCCGGCCACAGTGGCGCGGGCCTGATCCTTTATAACGACCTTCCGGCTGGCCACCGACTCGACCACGTATCGATCGATGACGTGAACGTCAGCGGCTTCGACAATGGCATAGCTTTCGGTGGCCAGAACGATGGCGCCGGTTTCGGTAACGTCCAGGTCAGTAACTGCGTACTGAGCGACAACGTTGACTCAGGGCTGGAAAGTTACGGGGCCACGTTCAATGCCACATCACCCAGCTACGCCAACCAGAGCGTAAGCGTATTGAACGTCGTGGCATCCCAGAATCACGGCGATCCGCAGGTTAAAACACATAACACCGGTAACGGCATTGTCCTGGGAAGCGTCCACGACGGCACTATAGCGTGGTCTACAGCAGACAATAATGGCGGATCAGGCGGCGACGTCCAGGGACCTGCCGGCATCTGGACCTATGACTCAACCGACGTTTCCATCGAACATGACCTTTCGTTCGATAACCGGACTCCGAACCGGGTGGACGGCAACGGTTTCGGGCTTGACCAGAACACTTCAGACTCACTGATGCAGGACAATCTATCTTACGGTAACGACGGAACCGGATTTTTGGTTTACAGCGGCTTGAATAATAAGGCGCAAACAGACAATGTTGTCCGTTACAACATCAGCAGTGCAGATGTCCGGGACGCCAGCACTTATTACGGGGGCATCTCTGTCATCGGCGATGTGGCGAATACGGAGGTGTACCAGAACACCGTCATAATGACATCTGCTCCCAGCCTGTCACCTCCAGGACTGCGGCTCGGCGCGGTGATACGCGGCGTAACTGTACGGAATAACATCTTTGCCAGCAATTACGGACCAGTCATTGCGGACAGCAGCGCAGTACTACCCAGCATGGCCAACCTGCAGGGAAATGATTACTTTACCGCCTTCGGCGCATGGTCGGTCGCTTGGGGCGCGACGACCTACTACTCACTCGCCGCTTGGCGGGCAGCCAGTTCACAGGAGATCGTGGCGGGCAAGGCATCGGGGTCCACGGCTAACCCGGACATGGCCGGGACAATATTGGGTCTCCGAACAAAAAGCGTCGCAAGCATGACCGCCGCCGGGAGCGGCTTTATTCTCCACCCTGGCTCACCGCTCATCGGGGCAGGGCTGGACCTAGCTCGCTTCGGGACAAATCCTGGATCGGTGAATTACGCCGGGAAGCAAGAATCGACACTCCATCCCAACGTAGGAGCGCAGTAGGCTCTCTACCAGCACTAGAGCAGGCTAGCGAGCGCCGCTAACCCACCTTGCACGCTGGCCGAAGCGAGCCGCGGGCTCTCTGAGAGCCTCGAACGGAGCCAGTCGGCAGTTCGGCTGACCCCTTCGATGACAGGCACTTCCGGCTCCCACCCCAGCGACTTCCTGGCCCGGACGATCACCGGGCATCGGCGTGTCGGGTCGTCGACAGGAAGGGGCCGGTACTCAATCGGCGAAGAGGAGCCAGTGATCTGCAGGACGAGTTTGGCGAAATCACCGACCGTGAATTCCTCAGGGTTGCCGAGATTGACTGGGCCTGGTTCGGTGGAGTCAATCATCGCGATGATGCCCCGGATCAGGTCGTCGACGTAGCAGAAACTGCGCGTCTGCCCGCCGTCGCCGTACACTGTTATCGGATTCCCGTTTAGAGCCTGCGTAATGAAGTTGGTGACCACACGGCCGTCGCTCGCACTCATGCGCGGGCCGTATGTATTGAAGATCCGGAGGATACCGACGTTGACTCCGCGAGCGGATCCATAGGCTCTAGTCAGCGCCTCGGCAAATCTCTTGGCTTCGTCGTAGACGCTCCTCGGGCCGATAGGGTTGACATTTCCCCAGTATTCTTCGGTCTGCGGATGCACCGCCGGATCGCCGTATATCTCGCTCGTTGATGCGAGGACGAATCGCGCCCCCGTCAGCTCAGCGAGACGAAGAGCGTGCTCGGTTCCCTTGCTGCCGACCGCCAGCGTTTCCAGAGGCAAGCGCTGATAGTCAGGCGGTGAGGCCGCGCTGGCGAAGTGCGCGACAGCATCGACAGGCCCGTCAATTTCGATGCCGTCGCTCACATCGGTCTCGCGGAACGTAAATCCTGCGCGGTCGACGAGATGCGAAACGTTATCGATACGCCCGGTCGAAAGGTTGTCCATGCAGATCACTTGATCACCGCGGGCAAACAAGGCATCACACAAATGTGACCCCAGGAAGCCCGCGCCGCCGGTTACCACTACTCGCATTGTTCCCACCCCAAAATTGTTACAGCGTGTATTCATGCGGCATCGTTTCCGCCAGGTACGCAGCCCCCCAAGGCGATCGCACCTAAGACACGAATATAGCTGCTTTTAGCCAGAGTTATCTGGTGATAGATTCATGAATCATAAATTTAACACTACGGGCGAAATGGCCTGGCCTGTCTGATCACGCGGCGCCTGGCGTGATCCTGGCCGGCCGCGGTCCTGTGGCGGGATCACGGCTAGGCCACCGTTGAACTCGCGCTTTGAGGTTGTACGGTCACGCAGCATTACCAGGCGGGGCCCGCTAGGTTAACCCGCTGTCACTGCTAAAAATCGCCATGTGACATATCGAGCCCTGCCCGATGCTCGACACCGGATTAATCATTTCTGAGACGGATTTATGCGTCAGCTCCCCAGCTAACATTCGGCCATTATCGGGCATTCAGGATTCCAGCTTCGCGGGCGGACCCGGCCGTCGGATCAGGGCACGGCTTCGAATGCCTGGCCGACGGGGGTAGCTACTGGACCAGGGTTGAACATGCCGGTGTTCCCGTAGGCGGAGTCGACCGGGAGCGCGAACCATGCGTAGCGCTGCACATAGGACAGCCCCTGCAGCATCGAGGTAGCGGCCGTGAGGAAGGCCGCCTGCTGGCTTTCCGTGGGGAAGGTGTTCGTATCCCAGTTGGCGAGGGCGAACTCGGTGAGCCAGATCGGCAGGTGGTACAGGTTGTGGATCGCCTGAAGGTAGCTCTCCAGCTGAGATACTGCCGCTGCGGTCGCGAAGTTCGTTCCGTACCAGTGCACGGCGATGAAGTTGACCCGGTAACCGCGGGCGACGGCACCGGTCATGAACTGGTCCAGCCAGCCGCCTTGGGTGGCAGCGTCAGTGGCGACCGCGGGGCTGCCCAGGGTCATCCCGGTGGCCATCAGCTGCGGCCACAGGCTGAGCGCCTCCGATACCGTCATGTCCGACTGGTTCGCGTTGTCCGGTTCGTTGAAGCCGAGCAAGATGCTGCCCTCGTGCTCGGCCTGGCTGAGCGCCGTGGCGTTCACATCAGCTGATCCCCAGATCATGGGGACGAACTGCACGCCCGACGGGCTAGTGATGCCCGTATTAGTGGGCGACCAGGTGTAATACCAGGATGCTCCGGAGTCAGCGAGGGCCTTGCTGACGCCGCTGAACGTCCAGGTGCCGACTCCCTTCTTAGGGTTGGCAGGGGCGGTGCTGGCGTCCAGGCGCGCGGTCACCGCGGTGACCGGGCTGGCGCCTGCCCGGTTCGGAGGACCCGCACCGAAAGCGGCGACGGCGGCGCACATGGCGGCGAGGGCCGCGACGAGGATCTTCGGCCGCAAGGAACCTGTGGCCCGGACCACACCGCGGGCCGTGGCGGGCCGTTCTTTTGTCCTTGCGATCGTTACCGCAGCCTCACCTGGCGGCCGTCCGGGCGTGCCCGCGATCTCGTCGCGGGCATGTTTGTGTCCTGCTGCCAGCGAGGGCAGCGCTCGCAGCTTCCAGGGCATCAACATGGCTCCCCTTCCTCAACGTCAGTCACTGCAGCTGCCGGGCGGCGCTGGCCTCGCTGCCGGACTCTCCTACGGATTAATGCCCCGTTCCATGCCTGATTCAACACTCCATGACTTATCCGCGAAGTTAACAATCAGCGCAGCATCTTTGTCCGATCTTCCGGCATCCAGAACCACAGATCGCAGCTGGGAGATGACCATGCGTAGCAACTGGGTGGCAGTGCTATTGTCGGCCGCGCTGCTGGCGGGGTGCGGATCAGGTTCATCACCGACTGCCTTCGCCGAGCAGGTCCGTGCCGCCCTCGCACCACATGATCACTTCAGCGGGCGCGCGCACGTCACGATATTGCTAACTGGTGTTTGCCGGGTTACGTCCGGTTATCCTGTGGATGGCTTGTGCATAAGACGGTGGGTAACCTGGGCAATGTGCGGATAAGTGGCCGTGCTCTGTGGACATCGTGTGGATAGAAGAAAAACCTCAAAACGGGCTGCCGCAGGCTCTTGCGCGACTCTCGCGAGGGGCGTAGAAATGCTTTCACCGTTGGAAACGGGCATCGTCTGGGGGCAACCCCGGAGACGTGAGAGCGGCCGGGAAACCGGCTCCATCGACCGGGTGCCTGACCCCGGCGGGCGGCGCGCAGCGCCGGGGTGGCTGGGCAACTGGCCGATCCGGGGCGGCGAGGCCACAGCAAGGCCCCCTCCATCTCATACGTGGAGGGGGCCTTGTTGCATTCTGCCCCGGCATTGAGATTTTTACCGGGACGACACGCCGGAAAACGTGAACGCGCCGATCGCCCGTGACCACCGGCACGCCAGCAGCACGCGACTCCGGGCCGCCGTCGGTGCACATCGAGGGACGCAGGACGAGGGCACGGTTGCGCGCCCTTGAGCTGACGAGGCCACGACGCGGCGCTGATGATCTGGATTGGGCTGGAGCGCATGCCTTAA
>PMOU01000099.1:0-1711 GCA_003161205.1 Actinomycetota bacterium
ATGCTCGAGGCGGCCCAGGCTGATGTCGTGCTCGACACCATAACCGGCCTCTGGCAGGTGCGCGGTGACCCCGACACGGCCCTGTCCTGGGCCCAGGTCGCGGGCCACACCAGCGGCGGCAGCCTCATCGCCGACGTGAGGTTCACCGCGGACGTGCCCACCTTCCCGTTCGGAGCCCACGTGTCCGTGGTTGAGGTGGACACCGAGACCGGCAAGGTCACGCTGCTGCGGCACGTCACCGTCGACGACGCGGGCCCGGTCCTCAACCCGGTGCTCGCCGAGGGCCAGCGGCATGGCGGTATCGCCCAGGGCGCGGCTCAGGCGCTGCTGGAAGAGGTGCTCTACGACGCGGACGGCAACCCGCTGACCTCCACGCTGGCGGACTACGCGGCCATCACCGCCGCGGAGCTGCCCAGCTACGAGCTGCTGGCGAGTGAGACGCCGACGACGGTGAACCCGCTCGGCGTCAAGGGCATCGGCGAGGCGGGAACGATCGGCGCGACCCCGGCCATCCAGAATGCGGTCATAGATGCCCTCGCGCATCTTGGCATCCGGCACATCGACATGCCGGCCACCCCCCAGCGGGTGTGGACGGCGATCAACGAAGCCCAGAAGGCTCATCAGGTGCAGAAAGCGGGTAATCAGTGAAGGTCGACCTGACGGTCAACGGCAAGGACATCACCGCGGACGTCGAGGACCGCATGCTGCTCGTGCACTTCCTGCGCGACGTAGCCGACCTCACCGCCACCAACATCGGCTGTGATACCACCTCCTGCGGGGCCTGCACCGTGCTGCTCGACGGCGAATCCNNTCAAGTCCTGTACGGTGCTCGCCGCCCAGGCCAGCGGGCATGAGATCACCACGGTCGAGGGGCTGGCCAGCAACGGCGAGATGCACCCGGTGCAGCGCGCCTTCCATCAAGAGCACGGGCTGCAGTGCGGGTTCTGCACGCCGGGCATGGTGATGGCCATCGTCTCGCTGCTGAAGGAAAACCCGCACCCGACCGAGGAACAGGTGCGGACGGGCCTGGAAGGCAACCTGTGCCGGTGCACCGGCTACCACAACATCGTCAGGGCCGCGCTGGCGGCCGCGGACTCCGGGAAGGTGTCCTCGTGATCCCGTCACCGTTCGCCTACAAGCGGGCCGGCTCGGCCGAAGAGGCGCTGGACCTCATCGTTGAGTACGGCGAGGACGCGAAGTTCCTGGCCGGCGGGCACTCGCTGCTGCCGCTGATGAAGCTGCGGCTGGCCGCTCCCGAGGTAATCATCGACCTGGGCGGCCTGGACGAGCTGTCCTACATCACCGACAAGGGCTCTTACGTGGCCATCGGCGCGCTGACCAGGCACCACGACGTCGAGCATTCCGGACTCCTCGGCCGCCAGGTGCCGCTGCTCGCGCACGCGGCCGGGAAGGTCGGCGACCCGCAGATCAGNNACCGGGGCACGATCGGCGGCTCGGTCGCGCACTCCGACCCCGCCTCTGACCTGCCCGCCGTGCTGCTGGCGCTGGACGCGACGGTGGTCGCGCGCGGGCCCGGCGGCGAGCGGGAAATCGGCATCGGAGAGTTCTTCCAGGGCCTGTTCGAGACTGCCCTTGAGCCGGACGAGCTGCTGACCGAGATCCGGGTGCCCAAGCCCGCGTCCGCCGGCTGGTCCTTCCAGAAGTTCGCCCAGCGGGGGCTCGACTGGGCCATCGTCGGCTGCGCCGTGCA
>PMOU01000099.1:1762-14652 GCA_003161205.1 Actinomycetota bacterium
TCCCGATCGTCATGATCCAGGCGGTCATCTTCGACCTGGACGGCGTGCTCATCGACTCCGAGCCGGTCTGGGAGCGGGTGCGCCGGGCCCTGGTCGCGGAACACGGCGGGCACTGGGCTCCGGATGCCCAGCAGAAGCTCATGGGCATGAGCACGCCGGAATGGGCTCGGTACCTCAGCGAGGACCTCGGCGTCGGCCTGCCCCCCGACGAGGTGGCGGCCGAGGTCACCGCCCGGATGGCCGCCAGTTACCGGGAGCACCTTCCGCTGCTGCCCGGAGCCGTCCAGGCGGTGCGCCGGCTCGCCGCCCGCTGGCCGCTCGGCCTGGCCAGCTCGGCGCCTGCGGCGCTGATCGAAACCGTGCTGCAGGCCGCCAGCCTGCGCGCGTCTTTCTCGGTGACGATGTCGACCGAACAGGTGCCGCACGGCAAGCCGGCCCCGGACATCTACCTGGCCGTAGCCGGCCAGCTCGGCCGCGCCCCGGCAGATTGCGCGGCCGTGGAGGACTCCTCGAACGGGCTCCGCTCCGCCGCCGCCGCGGGCCTGCGGGTCATAGCCGTCCCGCGGCCGCAGTACCCGCCGGACCCAGACGCGCTCGCCGCGGCCAGCCTGGTGCTGCCCCGCCTGGCCGACCTGATCGTGGACGCCGTCGCAGCCCTCGGGTAGCCGTCCCCCGCGTGGCCAGCGGACAATAGAGGGGTGCGGGTGCGCGGCGCGCTGATAAGCACGGGCCGGTGGATCTGGTCGGTGCGGCGGCTGGCCCCGGGCGCTGGCCGCCCTCGTGGTCGTGCCGAGCTGCTGGCTGCTCACCGAATGGCTGCGGTCCTGGCAGGCGCTCGGCGGCCCGTGGGCCGTGTACGGCGTCAGTCAGTGGCAGCATCCGGTCGAGCTCGCGCTCGCCGCGGTCGGCGGGGTGTGGCTGATCAGCATCGCGCTGGTCATGGCGAACGTGGCCATCGTGCTCGTCATCGGATCGCTGCCGCGCCTCGGGCCGTCAGGCCTTCGGCCCGGGCTGGCCGTGCTCGGCGTGATCGCCGGCCTGGCCAGCGTGGGCGCCGGGCCGCTGGCGTTCGCGCTCACCCCGGCGTCACCGTCAGGCTCGGGCTGCCCGCAACCTCGGCCAGGACCATCTACGACCGGTTCGGTGACTACGTTCCGTGGTCAGCGGTCGGCGTCGTCGTCTTCGCCGCACTGGTCATGTTTGCGAATTCGCGCGGTTTTCCTGGCCGGAACGCTGGCGACAAGGGCGAGCATGAGGCACAATATGTAACTGGGCAGTCCGTGCCACAGTGATGAGGCCGCTGGGGAAGGCGATCCTCGTCTTAAGGAGGCACGGTGTCCGCGCATGGTGTTTTGTACGTTCATTCCGCGCCCCCGGCGCTGTGCCCGCACATTGAGTGGGCTGTCGCCGGAATCGTGGGGGCGCACGTTGGCATGCCCTGGGTCGGCCAGCCCGCCGCNNCGCCTGGCAGGCGCGCCCCGGCACAGCGGGAGAGATCGCGTCCGCGCTGGCCGGATGGAACCGGCTCAGGTTCGAGGTAACCGAGGACGGCTCGCCCGGCTGTGACGGCGTACGTTACTGCTTCACGCCTGACCTCGGTATCTTCACCGCGGTGACCGGCGCCAACGGCGACATCATGGTGCCGGAGGACCGGCTCAGGACCGTCATGGGCGTGGCCCTGCGGCTAGGCGAATCCCTCGAGGACGAAATCGGCAGGCTGCTGGGNNTGACCCCCTACCAGCTGGTCGGGACGGGCATGCCTTCGCTGTAGCCCGAGGCGCTCTGGACCCCGACGACGGCCCGGTCGGCGAACTCCGCCAGGTTCCGCGCGCCCGCGTAGGTGCACGAGGAGCGCAGGCCGGCCACGATCATGTCGATCAGGTCCTCCACGCCGGGGCGCACCGGGTCCAGGTACATCCGCGCGGTGGAAATGCCCTCTTCGAACAGCTCCTTGCGCGCCCGCTCGAACGCGGAGTCGGTCGCCGAGCGCAGCCGCACCGCCCGCGCCGACGCCATGCCGAAGCTCTCCTTGTACAGCCGCCCTTCGGGGGAGCGGAAGGTGTCGCCCGGCGACTCGTACGTGCCGGCGAACCACGAGCCGATCATCACGTTCGAGGCGCCCGCGGCCAGCGCCAGCGCCACGTCCCGCGGATGCCTGACCCCGCCGTCGGCCCAGACCGACGCGCCGAGCTGGCGGGCCGCCTCCGCGCACTCAAGCACCGCGGAGAACTGCGGTCGCCCCACCCCGGTCATCATCCGGGTCGTGCACATCGCACCGGGCCCCACGCCCACCTTCACGATGTCCGCGCCCGCCGCGACCAGGTCAGCGACCCCGGCGGCGGTGACGACGTTGCCGGCGACGACCGGCACTCCGGGATCCAGGGCGCGCACGGCCTGCAGCGCCCAGATCATCTTCTCCTGGTGCCCGTGCGCCGTGTCCACCACGAGCACGTCCGCTCCCGCCTCGAGCAGCAGCTTGGCCCGGGTGGCCACGTCCCCGTTGACGCCGAGCGCGACGCCGACCCGCAGCCGGCCCGCCGGATCGACGGCGGGGGAGTACAGGGTCGCGCGCAGGGCGCCGGTCCGCGTCATGATGCCGACGCAGCGGCCGTCGGGACCCAGCACCGGGGCCAGCCGGTGTCGCCCGTCGTGCAGCAGCGAGAACGCCCGCTCCGGCGGCGTGCCCGCGGGCAGCGTGAACGGGTCCGCGGACATCACGTGGCTGAGCTGGGTGAACCTGTCCACGCCCAGGCAGTCGGCTTCGGTGGCGACGCCCACCGGGCGCCCGTCTTCGACCACCACCACGGCGCCGTGCGCCCGCTTGGGCAGCAGGCTCAGCGCGTCGCCCGCGGTATCGGCCGGCGTGAGCGTCAGCGCGGTCTCGACCACCAGATCCCGCGATTTCACCCAGGCGATCACGTCCGCGACGACGTCGACCGGGATATCCTGCGGCACGATGGCGATGCCGCCCCGCCGCGCTACCGTCTCCGCCATCCGCCGCCCGGAGACCGCCGTCATGTTGGCGGTCACGATGGGGATGGTGGCGCCGCTGCCGTCGGTGGTGGCCAGGTCGACGTCCAGCCGTGAGCCGACGGCGGACCGGCCGGGCACCATGAAGACGTCGCTGTAGGTCAGGTCTTGCTCGGGGGTTATCCCGTTCAGGAATCGCACGTTAGAGATTCTTCCCGAACCATGGGAGTGCTATAGCCTCGATCCGGTGACAGACCCCCGGCCGTCCGGACGCCACCGGACCCTCCGGCTGGGAACCCGGGAGTGGGACCACGGCTCGTTCGGCATCATGGCGGTGATCAACCGGACGCCTGACTCCTTCTTCGATGGCGGGGCCACCGCTGAGTTCGGCGCCGCGCTGGATGCCGCCAGCCGGGCCGTGGCCGACGGGGCCGACATCGTCGACATCGGCGGGGTGAAGGCCGGCCCGGGTGACGAGGTGAGCGCCGCGGCCGAGATCGACCGGGTGGCAGGCCTCGTCGCCGCGGTGCGCGAGCGGCACCCGGACGTGGTGATCAGCGTGGACACCTGGCGGGCCGAGGTGGGCGAGGTGGTCGCCCAGGCGGGCGCTGACCTGCTCAACGATGCCTGGGGCGGCGCGGATCCGCAGCTGGCCTCGGTCGCGGCGCGGTACCGGACCGGGCTCGTCTGCGCGCACGCGGGCGGCCTGCCGCCCCGCACCCGTCCGCACCGGCCCGCCTACGCCGATGTCATGCACGACGTGACCGCCTACGTCACCCACCAGGCCGAACGGGCCGTGGCTCACGGGGTGAGTCCGGACTCGATCCTGGTGGATCCCGCTCACGATTTCGGCAAGAACACCTGGCAGTCCCTTGAGGTGACGCGGCGGCTCGGTGAACTCGCCGACACGGGCTGGCCGGTGCTCGTCGCGGTGGCGGACAAGGACTTCATCGGCGAGACGCTCGGGCTGCCGGTGAGCCGGCGCGCGGAGGGGACCATCGCCACCCTCGCGGTCTGCGCCTGGCTGGGCGCCCGCGTGTTCCGCGTCCACGACGTCCGCGCTGCCCGCGAAGCCCTCACCGCCGTCAAGGAGCTAGGCGCCGCCCAGTTCCTCCCCGCGGCCCCGTAGCCCAGCCCTATCCCGCGCGGCTACAGCGTCACCAGGCCGCCGTCAATCCGGATCGTCTGGCCGGTGATCATGGCGGCGTCGTCTGAGGCCAGGAAGGCGACAGCGCCGGCCATGTCCGCGGGCAGCACGCTCCGCCTGACCGCCTGAACCTGGCGCACGTCCTCGAAGTGCCCGGCGGTGTTGCCTTCTTCCGCGCCCGGGCTCCGGGTCAGGCCGGGCGCGATCGCGTTGACGGTGATACCGCTGGGCCCTAGCTCCACCGCCAGGGCGCGGGTGAAGCCGACGATGGCGCCCTTGCTGGCGATGTAGGCGGTGAACCCCGGCCCGGGCGGCTTCCAGACGGTGTTGGAGGCCACGTTGATGATGCGTCCGAAGCCGCGTTCGGCCATACCGGGCACGAACGCGGCGCACAGCTGGAAGGCCGCCTCGACGTTAACCGCCTGAACCCGCCGCCAGGTGTCCAGGTCCAGCTCGCCAAACGGGCCGAACAGCATCAGCCCCGCGCAGTTGACCAGCACATCGCATCGCCCGAAGCGCGCCTCGACCTCGCGCACCAGCAGCCCGACCCCTTCGGAGGAGCCGAGGTCGCAGCTGACGGCGAACGCCGTTCCGCCCGCGTCCCTGATTGCGGCCACCGTCTCGCCTGCGTCACGCATATCACCCAGCGCGAGCGCGTGCCCGGTCTCCGCCAGCCGCAACGCGATCGCCTGCCCGATCCCGCGCGCCGCCCCCGTCACAACCGCCACACGCGGGGAAGGACTCCTCATGATCACGAAGACTTGACAGTCCGGGGAGACTGAGAAGTCTTCGCGATCATGGAAACGCTCACGGCAGGTTGAGGCCGAACGCGGCGTACATGATGTCCGCGATCCGGTCGGCCATCTCGTCCTCGGGCAGCCGGACCTCGGCGCTGATCAGGTAGTTGACCCGCTCGAGCATCATCAGGCAGGCCACCGCGGTCAGCTCGGCGTGCTCCTGGTGCTTCCCGGCCGCCTGAGCGGCGGCCGTCATACCGGTCGTCATGGCTTCGGCGATGGAGAAGAACAGCCGCAGGCCGTCGCCGAACACCTCCTCGGGCACCAGGTCGGCCTGGCTGAGGATGCGGATCACCGTGGCGTGCGCGGCGTAAGCCCGGAAGAACTTCCGCACCCACTGGCGCAGCACCTTCAGCCCGGTGTCGTCGCTGGTGACGACGGGGAAGTCGCCGGCCACGATCTCCATGTCGTGCAGGGCGTCCTTGAGCAAGGCCTTGAAGAGGTCTTCTTTGTTGGAAAAGTACAGGTAGAACGTTCCGTGCGAGATGCCGGCCCGGCGTACCACGTCATCGACGCGGACACCGTGGAAGCCACGGTCCTCGAACTCGACCATCCCGGACTCGAGCAGCCGGCGGACGGTCTCACGGCCCTGGGCTCGCAGCTCACGGTCCTGGGCGGGGGTGCCGCCGCCGAGCGACGGTCTGGCGGGTTGTTTCCTCGGTGGCCGCCCGGGCCCGCGTGACGCGGCATTGGCGGGGCCGGGGCTTGCCTCCTGGCTCATATCAAGAGACTAGCCGTCCGCACCTATACTGCCGCGCATTCGGTCAATGCCGCGTCTCCGCCGGCCCTGCTAACCTTCCACCGGTGTGTGAGGTCCTCAGCCTGCGGGCCATCAACCGCGCTCTGCTCGCCCGGCAGCGGCTGCTCGACCGGGCCGCCCTGCCCGCGGCTGGCTCCGGCGCAGCGCGGGCCGCGGCGGTGGTGGAGACGATCGAGCATCTGGTCGGACTGCAGGCCCAGGCCCCGTTCCCGCCCTACTACGGCCTGCTGTCACGACTCGACGGGTTCCGCCCCGATGACCTGGCCGCCCTGATCACCGGTCGGCAGGTGGTCCGGATCGCGCTGATGCGCGGCACCATCCACCTGGTGTCGGCCCGGGACTGCCTGCCGCTGCGACGGCTGGTGCAGCCGGTGATCGAACGCGGCATGCGCAACGCCTTCGGCAGGCAGCTAGCGGGCGTGGACGACGGGGCCCTGGCCGCGGCCGGCCGGGTCCTGGTGGAAGCCGAGCCGATGACGTTCAGCCAGCTCGGCCAGGCGCTCGCCGAATGCTGGCCGGACCATCCGCCTAACGCCCTGGCCCAGGCCGTGCGCGCGTTCGTACCGCTCGTGCAGGTGCCGCCGCGGGCCGTCTGGGGTCAGTCCGGGCCGTCGCGGCACACGTCGGCGGAACGCTGGCTTGACGAGCCGGCCCATGACGCCCAGGACGCGGCCCCGGGCCTCGGACTCGCGGGCCTCGGACTCGCGGACCTGGTGCGGCGGTATCTGGGCGCGTTCGGTCCGGCGACCGTCCGCGATGTGGCGGCCTGGTCCAGGCTGACCGGGTTGAGGGCGATCATGGAGCAGCTCAGGCCTTCCCTGGTCACCTTCCGCGACGAACAGGGGGCCGAGCTGTTCGACCTGCCGTATGCGCCGCGGCCTGGCGGCGACGTCCCCGCACCGGTCCGCCTGGCCGCCGAGTTCGACAACCTCGTGCTGTCTCACGCCGAGCGATCCCGGGTCGTCAGCGCCGAGAACACCAAGCGGATCTCTACCGTCAACGGCGTCATCCCGGGCACGGTGCTCATCGACGGGTTCGTGGGCGGAATGTGGCGGCTCGCCGCCAGCCGGGACGCGACGATGCTGTCTATCGAGCTGTTCGGTCCCACGCGGGAGCGTGACGCGCTGGTGCGCGAGGCCGAGCGCGTGCTCGCGTTCTGCTCGCCTGGCGCGTCCCACGACATCCGCTTCGGCCCGCTGACCTAGCGCCTCACGAGCCGGCGAGCCGCTGGCTGACCTGCTGTGCGATGAGCTGGTAGGCGGCCACCTGCTCGGGTACGGCGTCCGTGATCATGACCGGGCGTCCTTCGTCCGCGTCTTTCGCGGCCTGATGACTGAACGGGATGGCGGCTAGCTTCGGGATCAGCCCCCAGATGCTCTCCGCCTCCGGCGCCGAGGGAAACAGCGGGGTGGTCTGACCGCAGCCGGGGCACACCTGTCCGCTCATGTTCTCCACGCCGGCGACGTCGAAGGCGGCGCCGCCCTGGTGCCCGCCGCCCTGGTGCCCGTCGCGCTGGTGCAGGTGCGCGATCAGCCTGCGCGCGTCCTGATGGGCGATGACCTGCGGGGTGACGACCACGAGCACGCACATCGGGCGGCCGGCCAGGGCGAAGACGTACTGCTGGATGTCGGCTGTTCCCGGCGGAAGATCCATCACCAGGTAGTCCAGGTCGTGCCAGTCCGAATCGACGAGCAGACGGCGGACCAGCAGCTGCGCCATGCCCCCCTGGAAGGCCAGGGCCTGGTTCTCGCCGAGCAGGAATGCCGTCGACGCGAGCTGCACGCCGTGCTGGCTGACGGTCTGCAGCCGGGAATCTGGCGCGCCCGGCCGGGCGAACAGCGTGACGCTCGACGCCTCGGCGCGCCGCCGCAAGCCCATCATGCGGGGCACGTCGGGACCGTAGAGGTCGGCGTCGATAAGACCCGTCCGGTGCCCTTGCGCGGTCAGGGCCAGCGCGAGGTTCACCGCCACGGTGGTCTTCCCGACTCCGCCTTTCCCGCTCGCGACCGCGATGACCGGCACTTTTTCGGAATTGTCCGGCATGCGCGCTCCATGGTGTTCAGGCCTGGGCTGAAGTTTGCCCTTATCGGTGGCCTTGGTCGTTATCGGAGGCCAGGGTGTGTCGAAGAATGTGACAGAGGGTTTCCGCTGGCGCCTCAGGGCTATATCGTCGTTACATTGTGATCCTCCTGACCTGGCGGCGCGCCGCCAAGATGGCCGTCGCCGCCGCAACGTGCGTGACCGTGACCGGATTCGCGGTTCCGGCCGGTCTCGCTGCCGTTGCTTCGGGCCCCGCAGACAGGTCGGTCCCCTTCACCGTCGCGCTGCCCGTCGGGGTGGCGGCGGCTTCCGCCAGCACCACGCCCGCCTCGGTTCCCGGGTCCCCGACCACGCTCGGATCGGGCGGAGCTCCGCCGCGGCAGCTGTTCGTACCCGACGTTATCGCCGCGGTCCCGGCCGGGATCACCGCCGCCGAGCTCACGAAGATCGGCAAGCTGAGCGGGGTGCGGGCCGTGCTTGCGCTCAACGGCGGCAAGGTCACGGTCAACGGCCAGAGCGCCGACGTGCTCGGCGTTTCCCCGCAGGCGTTCAGGTCCTGGACGCCGCCGGCCACGGCGGCCAGCCACGCCGTCTGGACGGACCTGGGCCGCGGTCAGCTGGTCACTACCAACGCCGCCGCCAAGAGGCTGCACCTGGCCACCGGGAACTCCTATCAGGTCCTGGCCGCGGTTCAGGTGCAGGTGCCGTTCGGCACACAGACGGCGTTGAGCGTGCCGGGGGCGGACGCGATCGTGGACCGGGCCAGATCAGCGCAGCTGGGCCTGGCGAAGAACTTTGCCGTCCTGATCAACGCGCCCGGCGCGAACCTGGTCCGGTTGATGTCGAAGGTCAAGTCGGTCATCGGCGCCGGCGGCAAGGTCGTGAACCTGGTGCCGGTGGTCACGGTGAGCAAGCTGCCGCTGGTGACCAGCGTGCCGACCACCGGCGTGCCGTCGAGCCTGCTGAAGCTGTACCAGGCCTCGACCGAGCAGTACTGCCCGGGCCTTTCCTGGACGGTGCTGGCCGCGATCAACGAGATCGAGAGCGGTGACGGCGCCAACGAGGGCCCGTCCAGCGCGGGAGCGCTCGGCCCGATGCAGTTTCTCCCGTCCACCTGGGCTGAATGGGGCATTGACGATTTCGGCCAGACCGGGAAGCCGGACATCATGAATCCGCTGGATGCCGTGCCCTCGGCCGCGCGCATGCTCTGCGCCGACGGCGCGGGCAAGAGCGCGACGCTCTCCGGCGCGATCTTCGATTACAACCACGCGACCTGGTACGTCGCCGAGGTGCTCGCTCTGGCCAGCGAATACGCCCAGGACTACCACTAAGCGGAGGGGACGCTGCTCCCTGAGCCGGGGCGCAGCCGGCGCAGGCCCGCCAGGCAGGTCACGGCGCTCGCGGCGCCGCACACGGCGGCGAACGCGTATCCCGCGCGCGCACCGTCCGCGTCGATGATGAAGCCCACGACTGATGCGCCGACGGCCACCCCGACGGAGATGCCGCTACTGAGCCAGGACATGGCCTCGGTGCGCCTGCCGCGCTGCGCCTGCGCCTCGAGGAGGCTGAATCCGGCGATGAGCGTCGGCGCGATGGTGAGGCCGCACAGGTAGATACAGCAGGTCAGCGTGATGAGGTTCGGCTGGGCCCAGAAGGTGGCGACGCCGATCACGGTCAGCGTGAGGGTCAGCGCGAACCTCTTGTGCAGCGGGGCCCGCCACTGCCGCGACCCATACCAGAGCCCGCCCGTCGCGCTGCCGAAGGCGTAGGTGCCGAGGATGAAGCCGGCCAGCGGCTTGTGCCCGAAGTGCTGGGCGAACGCGACCGTGCTCAAGTCGATCGACACGAACATCGCGCCTAGCAAGAGATACACCGGGACCAGCACCACCAGCCCGGGCGCGGGCGCACCCCGGACCCGCAGAGCCCCGGCGACCCGCGAAGTCTGCTGGTTAGGACTCCCCGCTGGTGCCTCAGGCCGGNNTCGGTGCCGCGCTGGGCGGCGAACCAGAGCGTCCCCCCGACGCACAGCAAGGCCGCGACGCCCACGCCAGCCGCCGGGAAGACCTCGGTAGCGAGCAGCGTCACGGCGGCGGGACCGATCACGAAGCACAGCTCGTCGGCGACCGACTCGAAGCTGAAGGCGGCATGCAGCCGGGGTGAACCCGCGAGCAGGCCGCTCCACCGGGCCCGGGCCATGGTGCCCAGGGACGGTATGGTCGCGCCCGCTATCGCACCCGGCACGAAGAACGTCCAGGTCGGCAGCCGCAACTGCACGGCCGTGATGAGGCCCGCGGTGGCCACGGCGAACACCACGAGCAGCGGCAGCAGCACCCGCCGCTGGCCGTATGAGTCCGCTAGGCGGGCCAGCCGCGGCGAGGAGAACGCGAAGCCGAGGGAACCGACCGCGGAGACGGTCCCGGCCACGCCGTACCTGCCGGTGGCCGCCGCGATGAGCAAGACGGTGCCGAGCCCGAACATCGCCATCGGCATCCGGCCGATGACGCCGGCCGCGGAGAAACGCCAGGCACCGGGTATGCGGAAGATCTCCGCGTACGGCTGGAGCGGCCGGGTCAGCAGGCGGCGAAGGCGGGGGGCGGGGGAGCGGCTGACGGTCCGTTGCGCGTCGTCCGCCCCCGTCATCGGCCGCATTGCCCCATAGTTGTCACGATATCGGACGATGCCAATTACTGTCCGCCGCGGATCGGTCCCGGTGCATGCCATGCCGCTCTGGCCTCCTGGCGACGCGGCCGTCCGGCGGCCCTGGTTGGATGGATGACATGCCCGCCTATGACGCGTTCCTGCTTGTCTCGTTCGGCGGCCCGGAAGGGCCTGACGAGGTCATGCCGTTCCTGGAGAACGTGACCCGCGGCCGCGGCATCCCGCCGGACCGGCTGGCCAGCGTGGCCGAGCACTACTACGCGGTCGGCGGGGTGAGCCCGATCAACCAGCAGTGCCGGGANNTGCTGACCGCGGTACAGGCTGATCTGAGCGCCAGCGGCCTCTCGCTCCCTGTCTACTGGGGGAACCGGAACTGGTCGCCGTACCTGACCGACACGGTGCGCGCCATGGCTGACGACGGCGTGCGGCGGGCGGTCGCCTTCGTCACCTCCGCGTACAGTTCCTTCTCCAGCTGCCGCCAGTACCTGGACGACATCGACCGGGCCCGCGCCGAGGTCGGCCCCGGCGCTCCCCGGATCGACAAGATCAGGCGCTTCTTCAACCATCCCGGCTTCATCGAGCCGTTCGCGGCGAACGCCGATGCGGCGCTGGCGACGCTTCCCGCCGGGGCACGGCAGGACGCGCACCTGGTGTTCACCGCGCACAGCATCCCGCTGGCGATGGCGGACGGCAGCGGGCCTGGGGGAGGGCGGAGGTACGTAGCCGAGCTCACCGAGGCAGCCCGTCTTATTGCCGAACGGACCGGTGGTGGCAGCCACCCATGGACGCTTGCCTACCAGAGCAGGAGCGGGGCGCCGTCGCAGCCCTGGCTGGAGCCCGACGTGAGCGACCACCTGGCCGAGCTGGCGAAATCTGGCACCGAGGCCGTGGTCGTGATCCCGGTCGGGTTCGTCTCTGACCACATGGAGGTCCGGCACGACCTGGATGTGGAGGCGGCCCAGAGCGCGGAGTCGCTGGGACTCGCGTTCGCCCGCGCGGCCACCCCGGGCACTACCCCGAGGTTCGCGTCGATGGTCACCGAACTGGTCCAGGAGCGTCTGGCCCTCCCCGACATCCCGCCCGGCGCACCGGAGGCGGCGCTCGGGAGCATCGGCCTGCCGGACCAGGACTGCGCGCCGGACTGCTGCCGGTTCGGGCGGCCCGCGGCGCCCGCGAACCGGGCGGCGGGAGTCCGGGGACCGGCGTCGGCATGACGGGCCGGCCGGGAGACGGTGATGCCGAGGCGCTGCTGCGGATCGCCGTGGACGCGGCCAGCGAGGCGGGCCGGCTGCTGGCCTCCTGGCGTGGCGACATGCGCCCCGAGGTCNNCCGGTCCGAAGCCCTGATCACCGGCCGGATCCGCGCGGTGCGACCCGGCGACGCGGTCCTCGGCGAGGAAGGCGGCCAGACGGCCGGAGCTTCCCTGCCTGACGTGTCCGGCGTCGGGGACAGCGGCGCGCCGGCCGGAACCAGCCAGGTGCGCTGGGTGGTCGACCCGCTCGACGGGACCGTCAACTACCTGTACGGCCTGCCCGACTGGGCCGTGTCCATCGCCGCTGAGGTGGACGGCACCGTGGTCGCCGGAGTGGTGGAGGTGCCCCGTTTCGGCGAGACTTTCACGGCGGTGGCCGGCCTGGGGGCCTGGCTGCACCGCGGTGGCAGCGCCATCGCCTTGCGCTGCACATCGGGCGTGTCGCTCAGCCAGGCTCTGATAGGGACCGGGTTCGGGTACGATTCGGGACGCCGACAGGTCCAGGGCGATATAATCGCCGCGCTGCTGCCGCATGTACGCGACATCAGGCGCGGTGGCTCGGCCGCCGTGGACCTGTGCTCGGTGGCAGCCGGGCGGATGGATGCGTTCTTCGAACGTGGCCTGAACTACTGGGATTATGCGGCCGGCGGCCTCATCGCCCGTGAAGCAGGCGCGAGGGTTGGCGGGCTCGCTGGCCGCCAGGAGAGCACCTCCATGGCGGTCGCTGCGGATCCTGGGCTCTACCGGCAGCTTGATACCTTCCTGAGCAGGCTGAATCCGGAACGGGACGCGGAGCGTGGCCAGGAACAGGACGCGTAAGCGGGCGTGAACGTGGTTTGCTACCACCGCGGAACGGGACTCGCCAGAAGTTATCGGCGAGCCCCGTGTGCGCCGGGCGAGAACGTGACAGAATTCGCCGCCGGAATCGGGCACAACTAGGGCCTTGAAAGCGTTACAACCGCGCAGCGATTGCGCACTACGGATGAAGGGGGATGGAATACCTCAGATGGCTACCGACTACGACAGCCCGCGGAAGACGGACGACGACCTGACTGAGGACAGTCTTCAGGAGCTTCAGGCGCGCCGGATGGACAAGTCATCGAGCACCATCGATCTTGATCCTGACGACGTTGCGGAGTCTCTGGAGCTGCCGGGTGCTGACTTGTCGAACGAGGAACTCTCGTTCCGGGTGATACCGCGTCAGGCCGATGAGTTCACGTGTTCCCGGTGCTTCCTTGTGCACCACCGGAGTCAGCTTGCCGAAGA
>PMOU01000457.1:0-4296 GCA_003161205.1 Actinomycetota bacterium
CCGTACTGGACGGGCCGGAACCACTTGCCGGTGGCCGAGACGGGCCAGCCGTGGGTGAGGTGGCCGCCCATCGGCAGCGCCATGCCCATGATCGTGTCGCCGGGCTGGGCGAAGGCCAGGTAGACCGCGAGGTTGGCGGGCGAGCCCGAGTAGGGCTGCACGTTGGCGTGGTCGACGCCGAACAGCGCCTTGGCGCGGTCCCGGGCGATCGTCTCCACCGGGTCGATGAACTGCTGGCCCTCGTAGTAGCGGCGACCCGGGTAGCCCTCGGAGTACTTGTTGGTCAGCACGCTGCCCGATGCCTCGAGCACGGCCAGCGACACGTAGTTCTCCGACGGGATCAGCCGGGCCTTCTCGTACTGCCTGCGGGCCTCGTCGTGGATGAGCCCGGCGATGTGCGGATCGGTGCTCTCGACGTTCGGGATGGGCGGGGTGTGCATGACGGCCTCCTCGCAGACGAGGCTACACACCCTGACGCGCGCAGGTCACGGTGGCGTGCGGGCCGGAGGGGTTCGATACCGAGGTGTTCGGTACGGAAGCGTTCGGTACGGTCGTGTTGAGCACCACGAGAGACGAGGGAACCGGACATGCCCACGACCATCATCCTGGACTGCGATCCGGGGATCGACGACGCGCTCGCGATCGCCTTCGCGCACGGGCACCCTGACATCGAGCTGGCCGGCCTCACCTCGGTGGCGGGCAACGTCGGGCTGGACAAGACGACGGCGAACGCGCTGGCGGTATGTGAGTTCGTCGGGGCCGGCGGGACCCCGGTGACCGCCGGCTGCGCCGGGCCGCTGCTGCGCCCCGCGCTCGACGCGCGGCACGTGCACGGCGACACCGGGCTGGGCGGCGCAAAGCTGACGCCGGCGGTGGCCAGCCCGGCCCCCGGGCACGCCATCGACTACATCATCGACACCGTGCGCGCCGCTCCGGGTGAGATCACGCTGGTCGCGACGGGACCGCTGACCAACATCGCGCTGGCGGTGCGGCGCGAACCGCGGCTGGCGGACTGGGTGCAGGGCTTCGTGATCATGGGCGGCTCGGCCGGCCGCGGCAACGTGACGCCGGCGGCCGAGTACAACATCTGGGCCGACCCGGAGGCCGCGGCGGTGGTGTTCGGGGCCGGCTGGACCGTCACCATGCTGGGGCTGGACGTGACGCTGCGGACCAGCGCCACCGCGGCGGTGCAGCAGCGGATGCGCGAGCTGGGACCGCTCGGCACCGAGCTGCTGGTGCCCGCCCTCGAGCAGTACCTGTCGGTACGCGAACCCGCGGGGCCGCCCGTGCACGACGTCTGCGCGGTGGCCTGGGTGGCATCACCTGAGCTGTTCCGGCTGGTCCCGGCGCGCGTGCAGGTCGAGGTGGCCGGTCAGCTCACGGCGGGCATGACGGTGACCGATTTCGAGATCCCGGACGGCGCCAACGCCCTGGTCGCGATGGACATCGACGTCGACGCATTCTGGGAGGTCGCGCTCGGGACCTACGCCCGGGTGGCGGCCTCAATGGGCGCCTTACCGGGCGCTTTTNNTTACTGGGCGCCTTACTGGGCGGTGGCGAGCTCTGCCCCGAGGTCCAGTTCCTCATAGCGGCGCACCATCTGCTCGGCGGCCTCGACCAGATCGGCGTAATTCCACCACTCACTCGACTCCGAGGCGGTCAGCGACACCTGGCCGGACCGGCACCACGCGGTCAGGCCTCGGCAGACGCAAAGAACCGGCATGCCGGCGCCCGGCAGGTCGGCCCGCACCAGCCGGCCCGTGAACCCGCGCTCGTTCAGCATCTTCTCTAGTTCCCTGGCGGCCTGGCGCGCACTCAGGCGCCCCTTCGCCCGGGCGGCCGTGACGTCGGCCGAGTGCGTATACGCCCGCAGCCCGGTCACGTCCACCAGGCGGGCGTGCGCGAGCGGAGCGGGCACCGCGAACCAGACGGCCTTGCCGCCGAGCCCCCAGCCACCGAGCCTGGCCCGGGTCGGATGGTGCCCCCACCGGCCCCGGGACAGTTCGTGCACGATCTGCAGGCCGCGCCCGGCGACGGCCTGGGACGGCACCCGGGACGTTGACGGCGGGCAACCGTGCCGCCAGCCGCGGGACGAATCGAAGACCTTGCAGACGAGTTCCCGCCGGACGCCAAGACCGCGCAGGTAGAGCCACAGTTCCGGGGACGCGGTGAGGGGCGGGGGTGGGCTGGCGGAAGTAATCAGCTCATCTCCCACGTCCGAGGTGATGGACACGAGCTGATCCCCCCCTCCGCCAGCCCCGGCCTCCGCCCGCGCGTGCAGGGTGTTGGCCGCGAGTTCGCTGGCCATCAGGATGCAGTCGTCGAGGAGGTCGGGCTCGAGCCCGACCTCTGCGACCGCATCCCGGAACACCCGTCGCGCGACAGCAGCGCAGGTCGCATCGGCTGGAAGCGGCCATGCGTGGCACGAACCCGCGAGCATCCCGCGCCAGCCGCTGCTGCCCTGCTGCTGCCTCATACGTGGAGCCTCCGACATAACATCGCTGACACCGGGCCGCTGGCCAGAAGGGCACCGACGGCCGCAATCTCTCTAAGAGTACGAAAAATCTGACTCTTAATCTGTGAAACACAGGTTACGACTCGGCGGACCCATTTCGCAATATGGACTGCATCACTATTTTGCTCTCAGGCGTCACATATTGGTCAAAACGGCTTTCCTGGACATATATCGCCGGGCGGATCAATACTGCGGTGAATACGGTGGCCGCAGGCGCACGAATGTGAAACTTGATGCTTACGTTAATCATGCGTTCCATGTGACGCAAGATTGTGGTAGTTTGTCGGCTCATATGTGTTTTTTAAGATTCTTGAACTGGCCATTTTCCTGCCGTCGCTGGGTACATTTCACCGTGGTGAGGGAACCGGACGGTGACCCGCCAGGCCTCGAGACAGGCCGGCATAAGGAAGGCCCCCGGGTGGCAGCATCCATCCGGGGGCCTTTCTGCTCGCACGCCATGACTACTCCACGTCGTAACGGCCCTTTTTCACGTCCGCCAGAAACTCGGCAAAAGCCTCCCGGCCCACGACGTGGGCGCCCCCTTCGGGCCGCTTACTATCGCGCACCGCCGCGACGCCTTCGAGGTTGGCCGCGATCTCCACGCAGCCTCCGTTGTGCGAACTGCGGCTGGCTTTCCGCCAGATGGCCTGAGACAGATCGGTCATTAGCTACTCCATTCGCTTGGCGAGACGCTCGAGGTAGCCCGTGGTATCCGCGGGTTCAAGCGCCGCGTCGCAAGCTCGCTCGAACGATTCGATATACCCCTGCACAGAATCCGGCTTACTCACCTCCTCGACCGAGTAATCCGTCTCCACGAAGACGAGGCTTGGCTCGTCATCGCGGAAGCCCAGTATGTTGATCATCGAGTGCGTACCGGTCGGCGGGCCGTCCTCGAACCGCTGGATATGCAACCGCACGTTACGGCGGATGCTCAGCGCCACCAGGTGCTCGATCTGCTCCCGGCGGTCCTCCCGCAGGCCCCACCGGTACAGCAAGGACGCCTCGGTGATCACGGCACTCAACAGGGGCGCGGTGCCGTCGGTGCGATCCAGGATCTCCTGCCGGCGCAGCCGGGATTCCAGCGCCCGCCGCCGCCACGCGGGCGGCCGGGGCCCGGCCCGCATCAGCGCCTCGGTATAGGCGGGAATCTGCAGCAGACCCGGGAGCACCAGCGGCATGAAGACGCGAATGGTGGTGGCGTCGTTCTCGTAGCCCGGGAATTCCCCGTCGAAGATCTCGGGGTACTCCCGCCACCAGGGCCGGGCCCGGGCGTGGATAGCCAGCTCCTCGAGCTCGTCCTTTTCCGCGCCGTCAATGCCGTAGATGCGGACGAGGTCCCGGATATCGCTCATCTCGGGCCGCTTCCACTGATTGGCCTCAAAGCGGCCGACCTTGCCGCGTCCCCAGTTCAGGATGTCGCAGGCATGGTTGGCGGTGTAGCCCGTCCTGACGCGCGCCGCCGTGAGCTGGCGGGCAAGGCGGCGCTTGGCGATGGTGGCACCGTAGGTGTCATCAGCCATGGCCGGCCCCCTTCATGACAGGAATCCTGTCGTGCTTTATAAGGTATCCAGATTGTGATTCACAAATCAAGTAATGGGCGCACCCAAGTCAATGAGCGGGACCAATGGGACCAATGGGGCTTCCGGGTCGGCCGCGGCATCGAACTCGCCGTTGCGCGCGCCGTCGAGAAAGCACTCCCACTCGTGCCGGTCGAACACGAGCACCCGCTGGCCGGGGTCGCCCGCGACCCGCATCAAGATCCACTCCGCGTCAGCTGTCGT
>PMOU01000457.1:4341-10004 GCA_003161205.1 Actinomycetota bacterium
ACCCCGCAGTAGAGCCACCGCGCGCCGTCGCTGTCGGCGAGCACGGGGTCCTCAGCGCCCCAGAGTCCGGTGTAGCAGACGGCGGGCTGAGCGCCCGGGTAGGGCGGCACCAGCTCCATGCCGTCAAAAAAGCGGGCGATCTGAGCCCGCGAGCGGAAGTAAAGGTGCTCGGTGGCATGGTCGAAGACGGCCCGGAAGCGCTCGGCCGTCACCGGCGGCTTGTAGTCGTCGGTCAGGTGCGAAAGGGCGAGGTAGCTGCCCTGCGCCAGGGCACTCACGTACTGGCCGACCAGGTCCCAGGGATCTGAGCGGTCGGACACGAACATCATGACCGCGGTCAGCAGCAGCCCGGTGGGCTGACTGAAGTCAATAAGCTCATTGAGCTCACGATGGGCCAGCAGCGCGGCTGGCTCACGCAGGTCAGCGCAGATCAACCGGGTCGATTTGTCGTCGGCGAGCAACTGGCTGCCTTGCGCGGCGACCAACGGGTCATGATCGACATAAACCACCCGGGCATCCGGATGTACCTTCTGGACGACCTCATGGGTGTTGCCGACCGTCGGCAGGCCCGACCCTATGTCGAGGAACTGCCGCACGCCGCGCTCGGCAATCCATTTCGCGGCCCGCTGATGAAAGCCGCGGTTAGACCAGGCACAATCCCTGATCTCCGGCACCGCGCTCAGCAGACGCTGGGCGGCCTGAATGTCCGACTCGAAGTGGTGATCGCCCTGCAGCATGTAGTCGTAGATGCGGGCCGGAGCGGGCTTAGAAGAATCTACTCCGGCTGGCGCATGTGGGACATCGATCATGGCCCCTCTCCCCGCCCATTAGCTGCCCCACCTATCCGCGCCGGATAGACAGCAGGTCCAGTGTCGCACATGATTCGCAAATCATGAACGCCAAAACAGTTTCGAGGGCAATTTTCCGGCTTGCCGGATCGACCACTGAGCGTCACTTATCCTGCGGGTCCTCAAGGTCACCTTCCATGTCGAGGTAGACCTGGCGCAGCCGGTCCAGGGTCTTGGCGTCGGGCGATTCCCAGAGCCCGCGCGACGCGGCCTCGAGCAGGCGCTCGGTGATGCCGCGCAGCGCCCAGGGATTGGACGCGCGCATGAACGACTGGGTTTCTTCGTCGAAGACGTAGGCGGCGGCCAGCTGCTCGTACATCCAGTCCGGCACCACGCCCGCGGTGGCGTCGTAGCCGAATAGGTAGTCCACCGTCGCGGCGAGCTCGAACGCCCCCTTGTACCCGTGCCGGCGCATGGCCCCGATCCACTTCGGGTTCACCACCCGGGACCGGAACACGCGCCGGGTTTCCTCGGCCAGCGTGCGCGTCTTCGGCGCGTCGGGAATCGCCGAGTCGCCGATGTACGCGGCGGGATTGCGGCCGGTCAGGGACCGGACCATGGCCACCATGCCGCCGTGGTACTGGAAATAGTCATCGGAGTCGGCGATGTCGTGCTCTCGGGTATCGACGTTCTTGGCCGCCACGGCGATCCGGCGGAACGCGTTCTCCATATCGGGCCGCGCGTTCACCCCGTCGAGCCCGCGCCCGTAGGCGAAGCCCCCCCAGACCGCGTAGACCTCGGCNNAGCAGCCCGGCGCCGTACGCGCCGGGTTTGGACCCGAAGATACGGGTGGTGGCCCGGCGCCAGTCACCGTGCCGGGCGTGGTCAGCCTGAGCGTGAGCGCGCAGGAAATTAGCCTCGGGCGGCTCGGCCAGGGCCGCCACCGCGGCGATCGCGTCGTCCAGCAGCGCGATCACGTGCGGGAACGCATCGCGGAAGAACCCGGAGATGCGCAGCGTCACGTCGATCCTGGGGCGGCCGAGCTCGGCCAGCGGCACGATCTCGGTGCCGGTGACCCGCCGCGACGCGTCGTCCCACACCGGACGGCAGCCGATGAGCGCCAGGACCTCGGCGATGTCGTCTCCCTGCGTGCGCATGGCCGAGGTGCCCCATACGGTCAGGCCCACGCAGCGCGGGTACTCCCCCTCATCGGCCAGGTGCCTGGCCAGCAGCGAGTCGGCCAGCGCCAGGCCGGTCTGGAAGGAGTTGCGGGACGGGATGGCCTTCGGGTCGACCGAGTAGAAGTTGCGCCCGGTCGGCAGCACGTTGACCAGGCCCCTGGTCGGCGACCCGGACGGCCCGGCGGGCACGTATCCCCCGTCCAGCGCGTGCAGCACCGCGTCGATCTCCCCCGTGGTCGCGTTCAGCCGCGGCACCAGCTCGGCACACGCAAATTCCAGCAGCCGGATGACGGCGGCTATCGGGGATCCGTCGTCAGTTTCGGTCGTTATAGCAGCCAAAACTGACGAAGGATCTTGATCGAGGACGCGAGCAGCCACTTCTGGGGCGCGTGTGGCGTCCCAGCCGGTCGCCGCTATCGCTTCGATTAGCTCCCGCGCGAGGTGCTCGTAGTGGTCGGTGTCGACGCGCACGGACGGGGCGGGAGGTGCGGACGGGGCGGAGGGTGCGGACGGGGCCGGGAGCGCGGATGGGGCCGGGGGTGCGGGGGGTGCGGCTTCGGGTAGGCCGAGGGCGGTGCGGAGGCCGGGGAGGGCGCCCCAGCGGGCGCTCCAGAGCTGGGGNNCAGGATGACCAGGACCAGGTTGAGCAGGGCCTCGCCGGCCGGGGCGGCCCCGAGGATGTGCAGGCCGTCCTTGATCGCGGCGTCCTTCACCTCGCACAGGTAGCCGTCGATGTGCAGGACGAACTCGTCGAATTCGGCCGAGCCGGGGGCGGCCTCCACGCCCAGGTCCTGGTGCAGGTGCGCGGCCTGGACCAGGGACCAGATCTGGGCGCGCAGGGCCGGCAGCTTCTCCGGGTCGAGCGCGGCCACGGTCGCGTACTCATCCAGCAGCTGCTCGAGCTTGGCCATCTCCCCGTAGGTGTCGGCGCGCGCCATCGGCGGCACCAGGTGATCGACGATCACCGCGTGCCCGCGCCGCTTGGCCTGCGTCCCCTCCCCCGGGTCGTTGACGATGAACGGGTACACCAGCGGCATGTCGCCCAGCACCGCGTCCGGTGCGCACGCGGCGGACAGGCCCAGGCCCTTGCCGGGCAGCCACTCCAGCGTGCCGTGCTTGCCCAGGTGCACGATCGCGTCGGCGCCGAAGTCATGCGTCAGCCACCGGTACGCGGCCAGGTAGTGATGCGACGGCGGGAGATCAGGATCGTGGTAGATCGCGACCGGGTTCTCGCCGAACCCGCGCGGCGGCTGGATCATCAGCACTACGTTGCCGAACCGCAGGCAGGCGAGCACGATATCGCCGGACGCCTCGTCGGTGTAGAGGCTGCCCGGCGGATCGCCCCAGTGGGCCTGGAGCTTAAGCCGCAACTCGTTCGGCAAATTATCAAAATAACGGCGGTAGGCGGCGAGCGGGACCCGAGCCGGCGCGGCCCGGAGCTGATCTTCGGTGAGCCATTCGGTGTCGTGCCCGCCGGCCGCGATCAGCGAGTGGATGAGGGTGTCGCCGTCTTCGGGGAAGCCGTCGCCGGTGTCGTAGCCCGCTTCGCGCATGGCGCGCAGCAGGCCGACGGCGGAGGCGGGGGTGTCCAGGCCGACCGCGTTGCCGATGCGGGCGTGCTTGGTGGGATAAGAGGACAGCATGATGGCGACGCGCTTGGCGTGGTTCGGGGTCAGGGCGAGGCGGGCCTGCCGGACGGCGATCCCGGCCAGCCGGGCCGCGCGCTCGGGGTCGGCGGCGTACACCGGGATGCCGTCGGGGCCTTGCTCCTTGAACGAGAACGGGACCGTGATCAGGCGGCCGTCGAATTCCGGGATCGCGACCTGCATCGCGGCGTCGATCGGGGCCAGGGCGGCGTTCGAGGCCTCCCACTGCGCGCGCGAGCTGGTCAGGCAGAGCCCCTGCAGCACCGGCACGTCCAGGCGGGCCAGGAGCCCGGCGTCCCAGTCGCCCTCCGCGGTCACGTCGGCGGCGGCCGAACCGCCGGCCGCGAGCACGGTGGTGATCACCGCTCCGGCAGGTTGCAGCAGGTCAGCGAGGCCCTGGTCGGCCTCGCGGTCGCCGGTGGGACGGAGCGAGGCGCAGAAGACGGGCAGCGGGGTCGCGCCGCGCCGCGCCAGGGCGGCGCAGAGGGTGTCGACGAAAGCGGTGTTCCCGGCCAGCTCGTGCGCCCGGTAGAAGACCACCGCCACGACGGGTGGGCTGGCATGATCGTGGCCAGTTTGCGGCTCTATGTGACCGGAACTGGCCGCGTTCCCGGAACTGGCCACGATGCTGGACGGGAGCTGGTGGACGCCGTGGGCGGGCATGGGGTGGGGGGGCTGGAAGCCTTCGCCGGTGAGGAAGATCGTGTCGGAGAGGAAGCGGGCTAGCTCGCGGAGGTTCTCCGGGCCGCCCTCGCGCAGGTAGCCGAGCGCCTCGGCGGCCACCCCCGCGGGCACCGTGGACAGCGCCATCAGCTCGGCGTCCGGGGCGGCCTCGCCGCCGAGCGCGACCAGCGGCTTCCCGGCCGCGGCCAGCGCGGTCACGCCCTCCGGCCAGGCCTTTCGCCCGCCCAGAAGCCGCAGCACCACCAGGTCGGCGCGCGCGGTCAGCCCGGCCACGTCCGCCGCGGGAGTCCGGCCGGGATTGGCGGTCAGGTAGCCCGCACCGGACGCCGCGGCCGCGAGCAGTTCGGTATCGGCGGTGGAAACCAAGAGAATCGTGAGCACTCACCGANNCCATGGTCAGAGACAGCAAACTGTCGGATGCTTCACAGGTGGCGTTCAGCAGGAACGAGGCGATGTCCAAGACCCGGAATGCACTCTTCGTGTTATGAACAACTCATATGACCCGAAAGCCGGGAGCTACGGCAGCACCCCGGCCGGCCCGCCCGATCCTCCCCCGTCGCCACGATCCCGCCACCAGCGGTGGTACCGCTGGGGCGCTGGCATCACCCTGGCCGGCTTCCTGGCCGGCGGCGGGATCGCCTGGGCGGCGACGTCAGGCACGTCCGCCGGGGCAAGTGCCAGCACTACTGCTAACTCGCAGGGCGCCGTCCTGAATTCGGCGCTCAGCACCGCCGCCAGCACCTCCGCCANNACGCTCGCGTTCGAGCGCGGCACGGTCGCCTCGGTCAGCGGCAGTGACGTCGTGATCAAGGCCCCCAATGGCACCACCTGGACCTGGGCGATCGTGAGCGACACCGTAGTCAGGCAGGGCGGAAAGAAGACCGCGACGAGCGCGGTGGTGCCGGGTGAACTGGTCTTTGCCGGCGGTCCCGTGGTCAGCGGGGACAAGGATGCCCGGCTGATCGTTATCAGGAAGGCCGCCTCGTCCTCGGGGTCCTCGNNCTGCGGCGTGCCTGCTCCTGCGGCGCGCCGCAGCATGCTGCGCTTAACCAGGCCGCGTCTATGCTGCACAATGAAAAGCTGCACAATGAAACGTGAGATCTTATGGCAGACGGTGACCGTATCCCGAAAGTGCTCGTCGTCGACGACGAGCCGAATATCCGTGAGCTCGTCGAGGTCGCGCTGAAGTTCCACGGCTGCGCGGTCGCCGTCAGCGCCACCGGCAAGGACGCGCTCCGCCAGGCGGAGACCTACGAGCCAGACCTGATGGTGCTGGACGTCATGCTGCCCGATATGGACGGCTTCGAGGTCTGCCGTACGCTGCGCGCCGAGGGCAACGAGGTCCCGGTCATCTTCCTGACCGC
>PMOU01000145.1 GCA_003161205.1 Actinomycetota bacterium
ACCCGCGGCAAGATGCAGAACCCGGTCACCGGCTCGGGTGGCATGCTGACGGGCACGGTGGAACAGGCGGGCCCCGATTCCCCCCTCGGCCTGCGCCCAGGCCAGCGGATCGCCACCCTGGTCTCCCTCACCCTCACCCCGCTGGCCATCACCGACTCCCTCACCAGCTGGGACACCCGCTCCGAGCAAGTCCCCTGCCAAGGCCACGCCATCCTCTTCGCCAGATCCATCGCCGCCGTCCTCCCCGACGACCTCCCCGTCCCCCTCTCCCTGGCGATACTCGATGTCTGCGGCGCCCCCGCCCTCACCCACCGCGTCATCCAAACCGCCCGAGCCACGGCGAGCGCTCCCAAGGAGAACCCCGTCGTCCTCATCATCGGTGCAGCCGGCAAGAGCGGCTCCTTGTCCGCGGCTGCCGCCCGCCAAGCTGGTGCTTCCAAGGTCATCGGCGTAGTCCCCACCGAAGCCGAGGCCGCCCTCCTGCGCGAATTCGCCGAGCTGGTCGACGAGATAGTCATCGCCGACGCCAGAGACCCGGTCGGGCTGGCCACCAAGGTCGAGGCCGCAGGTGGGCCGGCTGATGTGACCGTGGTGTGCGTCGACGTCGCAGGCTGCGAGGGCGGGGCTATCCTGTCGACCGCCCAGGGCGGGACGGTGGTGTTCTTTTCGATGGCCACGTCCTTCAGCTCCGCCGCGCTAAGCGCGGAAGGACTCGCCGCCGACGTGACGATGCTGGTCGGAAACGGGTACGTACCTGGCCACGCGGAGCTCGCGCTCGGCCTGATCCGCTCCACGCCCGGGCTGCGCGCCCTGTTCGAGCAGCGCCTGTCAGAGCACGGCCTGCCGGGGCGGCATGAGGGAGGCCAGTTGTGACGGGCAAGCTCGATCTGGACCCGGCGATCGTGCAGCAGGCGCGGGAACTGGCCAGGCTGGCCGGGCAGCCAGTGACCGAGCTGGCGCGGACCCACAGCACCGTATCGGTGGAGCGCGCCGTGCTGCGGCTGGCCGGGCTGGACGGCGCGGACTCCGACGGGATGCCGTGGGTCAACCGGCTCACCGACGCGATCCGCGAATCGGTCGGGCTCGAGCACGGGGTGGCCCTGCCGGCCTGGGACGCGATGCTGGCCGGCGGCTACCCGGACCTGCGGACGCTGGCCATCGACGCGACGGCGGGCCTAGCCAAGTTCCGCCTCCCCGCGGGGGACGATGCTGACGTGGCTCGTCAAGCCGCCGATCGTTCGGTAAAAAAGGGCTTTTCCCAGATCGATGCCCGGCGGGCCGAGCGGGACCAGATGCTGGCCGCCACCTCGAACCCGCCGATGCCGTGGATCTACCTGATCGTCGCCACCGGGGACATCTACGAGGACATCCCGCAGGCGCAGGCGGCGGCGCGCGAGGGCGCGGACGTCATCGCGGTGATCAGGTCCACCGGGCAGTCGCTGCTCGATTACGTGCCCGAGGGCGCGACCAGGGAAGGGTACGCGGGCACGTACGCCACCCAGGAGAACTTCCGCCTGATGCGCGCCGCGCTGGACGACGTGTCGCGAGAACTCGGCCGGTACGTGCGGCTGACCAATTACGCCTCCGGGCTGTGCATGCCGGAGATCGCCGCGCTGGCCGGGCTCGAGCGGCTGGACATGATGCTGAACGACTGCATGTACGGCATCATCTTCCGCGACATCAACCCGGTGCGGACGTTCATCGACCAGCGGTTTTCCCGGCAGGTGCACGCGCGGGCGGGCATCGTGATCAACACCGGCGAGGACAACTACCTGACCACCGCCGACGCGGTGGACGCGGCGCACACGGTCGTGGTGTCGCAGTTGCTGAACGAGTACTTCGGGCGTGAGGCCGGGCTCGCCGACAGCCAGCTCGGGCTCGGGCACGCGTTCGAGATCAACCCCGAGGTGCCCGACTCGTTCCTGCTCGAGCTGGCGCACGCGCAGCTGATCAGGGAGCTGTTCCCGGACGCGCCGCTGAAGTACATGCCGCCGACCAAGCACATGACCGGCAACGTGTTCGCCGGCTACCTGCTCGACGCGTTCTTCAACCTGGCCGGCGTGATGACGGACCAGTCCATCCTGCTCATCGGCATGATGACCGAGGGCATCCACACCCCGTTCCTGTCCGACCGGGACCTGGCCCTGGAGAACGTCCGCTACGTGCGGCGGGCCGCCGGGCAGCTCGGCGCCTCGTTCCGGCCCGAGCCGGACGGCTTCGTCGCCCGGCGCGCCCGGCAGGTGCTGGCCGAGGCCATCGACCTGCTGCAGACCATCGGATCGCAGGGGCTGCTGACCGCGATCGCCGAGGGAACGTTCGGGGTGACCAAACGGCCCCCGGATGGCGGGCGCGGCCTGGACGGAGTGGTCGAGCGCGCCGAGGGTTACTACAACCCGGCGGCCGCGATGCTGGAGAGCGCGGAGGCGGACCAGTGAGCCCGGCCGGAATCGTCCGGCCGTACGGCGACACCACGGGGGACGGGCGGGTGCAGCTCTCGTTCACGCTGCCCGTGCCGTTCGGTGACGAGACGCAGCGGGCCCGGGCCGAAGGCGCCGCGTTGCAGCTCGCGGCCAAGATGGGGCTGGACCCGGCGATGGTCGTGCACGCCAAGGGGATGGGGCCCGACTTCACGTTCTTCATCGTCTACGGGAGGGTCGGCCACGTTGTCGACTTGTCGGCCGTGACCGTGACCGAGCGGGAGTTCCCCGTGCTCCCGGCGGCGGAGGTGAACCTGCGGATCCGTTCGGCGCTCGGCCGCAAGCTCGTGGTGGTCGGTGCGTGCATCGGCACCGACGCGCACACCGTGGGCATCGACGCGATCCTCAACGTGAAGGGACACGCGGGGGAGAAGGGGCTTGAGTACTACCGGGAGATCCGGGTCGTGAACATGGGCGCCCAGGTCGGCGTGGCGGACCTGGTGGCCCGCGCCGAGGCTGAGCACGCCGACGCCGTGCTGGTCAGCCAGGTGGTCACCCAGCGCGACGCCCACCTGTCGAACACCCGGGAGATGGCCGAGGCGTTCCGGCGTGAGCTCGGCCCGCAGCGGCCGCTGCTCGTGGCCGGCGGTCCGCGGTTCGATCCCGGCGCGGCCCATGACCTGGGCGTGGACAAGATCTTCGGTCGTGGCACCACGCCGGGCGAAGTGGCAAGCTACCTGGTGCACGCCCTCGCCCCGGGGGAGGCCCTGGCCCCGGGGGAGGGAGCCGCTTGAGCGCGAGCCAGCACGTCGGCCTGTCCGTGACGCACCGCAGGTACGTGAGGTACGGGGACGCTCACTACGGGGGGAACCTGGTGGACGGCGCCTATGTCCTCGGGCTGTTCGGTGACGTGGCGACCGAGCTGTGCATCCGGACCGACGGCGACGAAGGGCTGTTCGCGTCGTACTCCGACGTGCAGTTCCGCGCGCCGGTGCTNNGAGGCGCGGGTGGTCTGCCGTGCCGATGCGGCACGGGGTGAGTCGGCGGCCTCGGTGCTCAGCGAACCCGTCACCGTCGTCACGGCCGCCGGCACCGTCGTTGTGCCGGGCGAGCATACGTAAGCTGGTGACTGGTTTAGGTGCCCAGGGTGACCCTAGGAGGTCGAGGTGGCACAACATCCGGTGCTGGGTTATCTAGTCTGGGCGGTGCTGTTCGGCGCGCTATTTGCCTGGGAAGGCCTGGCCCTCAGCCACCTGAGCGGGGTCCCCACTCTAAGCGCCACATTTCGCGCGCTCATGCGTTATCCATTCGGGCGGTGGGCTCTGTTCGCGCTGTGGCTGTGGTTCGGCTGGCACATTTTCGTCCGCGGCTGGCAGTTCCTGCTCCGGGCATGACCTGCGCTAGGCAGTGCGCCGCGCTGTCATCGGCCCTGCTACGCCAGGACATTCTGCCGTTGACGATCGGATATGCGCTGCTTATGCTCGCGCTCGCGACGGGCTTGCTCATGCTGCGCCGAACGGCGCGGACCACCGCCCCCGGTACCGGATCTGACCTGGATAAAGAGCAGTCTGCGGCCGAGGGCGCGCAGCACAATCCGGGTGCCGTCAGGCCCGGCAGGTACGCCTGGTTCCGGTTGATGCGCCAGGTTGGAGTTACCTTCGTGGGCGGCTATCTGCTGCTCATGGTCGTGGTCGTCGGTTATTACTACGGCGTGGCCCGGGTCAGCGGCAATTTCATTGAAAGCGCCTTTACCGGCTGCGCCATGCTGATCGGACTGAGCTTGCCGGTATTCCTGGCGGCGACCTGGCTACTCGAACGGCGGCGGGCCAGACCGCGGCCGGCAAACTCGGCGGCAGATAGCCGGCGGGGTTAATTCTGACGTGCCCTCATCCGGCTCTCCCGTGGCGTTAGGGTTCAACCGTGACCGCCTCTTCCTCTTCAGCTGGCCTTTCGTCAGATGCCGCGAACGAAGGCCTGCTGCCGGCCACGCGCCGGGCGCTGGCTCACCGCGTGGCCGTCGGGCAGGCCGAAGGCCGGACGCCGTCGCTGGTCGGGGCGGTGATGCGGGACGGGCGTCAGGCATGGTGCGGGGGGCGCAGCATGCTGGAGGGGCACGAGCCCGACAGCGACACTCAGTACCGGATCGGCTCGCTGACCAAGACGTTCGTCGCGGTCCTGGTCATGCGGCTCCGCGACGAGGGCCGGCTCGACCTGGCCGATCCGCTGGGCAAGCACCTGGACGCGGGACCGGCGGAGGGCGCGACGATTGCCCAGTTGCTGTCGCACACCGCCGGGCTGGCGTCGGAAACGCGCGGTCCGTGGTGGGAACGGACTCCTGGTGAACTGCGGCCCGAGCTAGCCGACATCCTGGGACCCGCGCCGCAGCGGCATGCGGCCGGACGGCTGTTCCATTACTCCAATCCCGGGTTCGCGCTGCTCGGCGCCCTCGTCGGCCAGTTGCGCGGGCAGGCCTGGCACGAGGTCCTGCGCCAGGAGATCCTGGAGCCGCTGGGCATGGTCCGGACCACGCTTGAGCCGCAGTCACCGCACGCGCGCGGCTTCGCGGTCCACCCGTGGGCGGATGTCATGCAGCCAGAACCGGCCGATCCCACCGGCTTGATGGCTCCGGCGGGGGAACTGTGGTCAACCGCGGATGACCTGTGCCGTTTCGCGGCGTTCCTGCTCGACGGCGATGACCGGGTGCTAACCGCGAGCACGATCGCCGAGATGCGGACTCCGGCCGCACCGCCCGGGGATAGCGCCTGGGCCAGCGGTTACGGGCTCGGGCTGCAACTGTTCCGCGTGGACAAGCGCCTGCTCTACGGCCATTCCGGTTCCATGCCCGGCTTCGTCGCCACCTTGTGCGTCAGCCAGGCCGATGGCGTCGCCGGGATCGCGCTGGCCAACGCCACGTCGGGACCCGACATCGCCGCGATCGCCTTCGACCTGGTGAGGATCGTGGCCGATAACGAGCCGCGCCTCCCGGCCCGCTGGAAACCACTGCCCGACGTCGACCAGGATCTGCTCGCGCTGACCGGCCTGTGGTACTGGGGCCCCCGCGCCTACGTGCTGCGCCTGCTCGCCGGGCGCGCTCTCGAGCTATCCCCGGTGAACGGAACCGGCCGCGCCTCCCGCTTCCGCGCCGAGCCGGACGGGACCTGGACCGGCCTCGACGGCTACTACCTAGGGGAGACCCTTCGCCTGATGCGCGGCGAGGACGATACGGTCGACCACATTGACCTGGGAACATTCGTGTTCACGCGGGAACCCTACACACCTGGTGCGCCGCTGGCCGCGCGCCCGGATCCCGCGGGCTGGCAAGCGGGCTAGTGGTTAACGCTTTGGCGGACGCGTCATGCGGCGGGCACAGCAAGGGCGGGCGCGCGCGGTGTTGGCGCGGGGATGGGCTTTGTCGCCGCGAAGGCGGTCACATGGCCTCCTGCCCCTGCCCGTCACAGCCGCCGCAGGACATCACTTGCGCCACGCCAGGCGGAGGGGGTTCTCCAGTTACCGCGGTGGTCCGGGCTTGGCGGTGGATCGGGTGCACTGGAATGCACCGGATCCAC
>PMOU01000034.1 GCA_003161205.1 Actinomycetota bacterium
GCACTGGAATGCACCGGATCCACCATGGAGCCCGGATCCACCGCACCAGGCGAGCCTCCGCGCGACCATCGTGGTACCGGTAGCCCCTCCAGCCTCAGCCGTCTCCCCCGAGACCGTCTACCCGGGAGGATTGGGGCCTATGGGAGGTTTTGGGGGCCTATAGTGCACAAAGTCCTCCCGCAAGCCCGGATACTCCCCGATCTTGACGCCGGGTCGACGAAGCGACCGCTGTCAGCGGCATCGTGGCCTCAATGATCAGCCAACGGCCGAGGCGGACACTTTCGGACTTGGCATGCGGCGCTGGGGCGCACCTAATCAACCGAGGAACCCGAATCAACCAAGATCTTCTTTCGGGCGCGCATCAGGAGTTCGCTCACGCATCACGGCACGCATCGACAGCCTCAAGGACGGCGGACTGGCCGCGCTGCTCACCCGCCCGCAAGCTAGCCGCGCTCGGCGTCGACCACGTGCTTGCCGCACCGCGCGGATCGTGGAACGAGGCCGCTTGACCGCGGGTTCGGCTGGAGGTCGGGCAGGTACGATCGTGCGCAAGCGATCCGGCGACGAGGCTAGGGGTGAAGAGCGACGAAGCAGCGACTTGCCGCCTTCGGGCTGGCGCTGGCGGGCAGCGCACTGCTCGGCGTGGTGGCCGGCCTCATCTGGGCGGCGGTGGCGCCGCGGGCGCTGCTGCAGGAGGTAGCGCACGGCCAAGCCGAGTTCGCCAACGTCGAGACCAGCGCGTTCATCGTCGCCGACGCCTGGTTTTGCCTGATCGTGGTGGTCGGGGGACTTATCACCGGCATCCTCGGCTACCGCTTCCTGGTCCGCCGGGCCGGCTGGGCGGCGACGGCCGGGCTGGCCCTCGGCGCCGTGGCGGCCGCCTTGCTCGCGCTCTGGATCGGTGAGAATATCGGCCTGGGCACCTATAACCACCTGCTCGCGACGAGCCGGAGCGGGGCGTTCTTCCACTCCTCGCTCGCGCTCGGGGCCAAGAGCGCACTCGCCTTCTGGCCGATGCTCACCTGCGCCGTCATCCTGCTGGCCGAAAGCGGCGGCCGCCGGTCTGCGGCGGCCGCCGGGCCGTCCGCCGGACCCGACGACCCGGATGCGTCCGGCATGTGGACAGGCGGTCCAGCAGGGGAGCAGTCTCCGTAGACTAGGCCCGTGATTTCTCGTATCGACCTGCGCGGCCGCGGACCGGGCAGTCTCAGCCGGACCACCCTGGCCGGCGTCCTGCCGCGCGCCGCGACCGATGTCGAGTCTGCCGTCGCGCAGATCCGCCCCGTCTGCGACGACGTCCGGCGCCGTGGCGCCGAGGCGGTCCGCGAGTACACCGCCCGTTTCGACGGCGTGGACCTGGCCGCGACCCCGGTGCCCCAAGCCGCGCTGGACGCTGCGCTCGCCGGGCTCGACCCTGAGGTCAGGGCCGCCCTGACCGAAGCCGTCAGGCGGACCAGACGGGTACACGGCGCGCAGCTTCCCGGCGAGGTCGTGACGCAGGTCACCGACGGGCTCACCGTCACCGGGCGCTTCGTCCCGGTCGCACGGGCCGGGGTCTACGTGCCAGGCGGGCTGGTGGCTTACCCCTCCTCGGTCGTGATGAACATCGTCCCGGCGCAGGTCGCGGGCGTCGGCTCGATCGCGGTGGCGTCACCACCGCAGGCCGCCAACGGCGGGCTCCCGCACCCGTCGGTGCTCGCCGCCTGCGCGTTGCTCGGGGTGACCGAGGTACACGCGGCGGGCGGCGCCCAGGCCCTGGCGATGTTCGCGTACGGCACGTCTGACTGCCCGCCCGTGGACGTCATCACCGGGCCAGGCAACGTCTACGTCGCCGCCGCCAAGCGCGTGCTGCGCGGTACCGTCGGCACCGACGGCGAGGCCGGCCCCACCGAGGTGGCGATCATCGCCGACGACACCGCGAACCCGGCCCACGTCGCCGCCGACCTGATCGCGCAGGCCGAGCACGACGAGCTCGCGGCCTGCCTGCTCATCACCTCCGACGCCGGCCTGGCCGGACGCGTCGACGCCGAGCTCGACCGGCAGGTCCCGGCCACCAGGCACCGGGCCCGGGTGGAAGCAGCCCTCGCGGGCCAGTCCGCGTGCGTCATCGTCGACGACATGGACGCGGCCCTGGCCGTGAGTGACGCGTGGGCACCCGAGCACCTGGAAATCCAGGCCCGTGATGCGGCCAAGCTGGCGGCCCGGGTCACCAACGCGGGCGCGGTCTTCGCCGGCCCGTACACGCCGGTGTCGCTGGGGGACTACCTGGCCGGCTCGAATCACGTGCTGCCGACCGGGGGGACCGCCCGGCACACCAGCGGCCTTTCCGTGTTTCCCTTCCTGCGGCTGGTGAACGTGGTGGAGTGCGACCGCGAAGCGCTCGCCGCCACCGCCCCACTGATCGACGCGCTGGGCGGCGCCGAAGACCTGGCCGCACACGTGGCGGCCGTCCGGATCCGGGTGCCCCGCGAAGGTGGTGCCAGCTGATGGACACTGGACCCATGCCCGTTCGGGATGACCTGAAAGAGCTGCATCCGTACGGCGCGCCGCAGATCGACGTGCCGATCCGGCTGAACACCAACGAGAATCCCTACCCGCCCAGTCCCCGCCTGGTCCGGACGATCGCCGATGCGGTGGCGCAGGCGGCCGCGACCCTGAACCGGTATCCCGACCGGGACGCCGTGGAGCTGCGCAAGGACCTGGCTGACTACCTCGGGCACGGCCTGACCGGCCGCCACCTGTGGGCCGCCAACGGCTCGAACGAGGTCATCCAGCAGCTGCTGCAGGCCTTCGGCGGGCCGGGCCGGCTGGCCCTCGGCTTTGATCCCGGCTACTCGATGCACTCCCTGATCGCGAGGGTGACCTGCACCGGGTGGGTGGCTGCGGACCGGGACGAGGACTTCGGCCTGGACCCGGGCCGGGCCGCGGCCGCCATCGCCGCCGCGCAGCCGAGCCTGGTCTTCCTGACCTCGCCGAACAACCCCACGGGGACGGCGGCCCCGATGGAGGTGATCGAGGCCGTGTGTGACGCCGCGCCCGGCCTCGTGGTGGTCGACGAGGCGTACGCGGAGTTCGCCCGCGAGGGCACCCTCAGCGCGCTGAGCCTGCTGCCGCGCTACCCCAGGCTGGTGGTTACCCGGACGATGTCCAAGGCCTTCGCCATGGCGGGCGCCAGGATCGGGTACCTGGCCGCCGCACCCGAGCTGGTCGAGAAGCTGCTCGTCGTGCGGCTGCCGTACCACCTGTCCGCCGTCACCCAGGCGGTCGCGCGCGCCGCTCTGGCCCTAGCCGACGAGCCGCTTGCCACCGTCGCCCATCTTCGGGCCGAACGGGACGAGCTCGTGCGCTGGCTCCGGCAGCGTGGGCTGGACGTGGCGGACTCGGACGCGAACTTCGTGCTGTTCGGCCAGTTCGACTCGCGCCGGGAGGTCTGGCAGGGCCTGCTCGACCGCGGTGTGCTCGTGCGTGAGGTAGGCCCGCCGCGCTGGCTGCGGGTCACGGTAGGGACGTCGCAGGAAATGGCGGCGTTCCGTTCGGCGCTTGATGAGGTGCTCGGCTCTTGAACAGGGTGGCACGGGTGGAACGGCTCACCCACGAGACGCAGATCATGGTGGAGCTCGACCTGGACGGCATCGGGGTGGTCGAGGTCAGCACCGGCGTCCCGTTCTTCGAC
>PMOU01000042.1:0-24614 GCA_003161205.1 Actinomycetota bacterium
GCCCCCGCCGCCCCCGCCGCCGAGCTGGCTGACGCCCTGGGCGGCGCTCGTCACCGCGCCCGCTCGCGGCCGGATCAAGGTCGCCGCCGACGTGAGCCCGGCGGCGGCCCTGAGCTCCTCCGGCTCCTCGTCCGGACCGGTGATGAGCATCCGGTACAGCGGNNCGCTCGCTCAGTTCCTCGTGCGTGCCGGTGTCCGCGACCCGGCCCTGGTCCAGGACCACGATCCGGTCGGCCAGGTTCAGCGTCGACCGGCGGTGCGCGATGATCAGCGTGGTGCGGCCGCGCATCAACTCGCGCAGCGCGGCATGGATCTCCGCCTCCAGGCGCGGGTCGATGGCCGAGGTCGCGTCGTCGAGCAGCAGCAGCCGGGGGTCGGTCACCAGGGCCCGGGCCAGCGCCACCCGCTGCCGCTGCCCGCCGGAGAGCGTGAGGCCCTGCTCGCCGACCATCGTGTCGTAGCCCTTGGGCAGCCGGGCGATGAACTCATGCGCCTGCGCCGCCTGGGCCGCGGCGACGATCTGCGCCTGGGTGGCATCCGGCCGGCCGTAGGCGATGTTGGCCGCCACCGTGTCGGAGAACAGGAAGCTGTCCTCCATGACCAGTCCGATCGTGGCGCGCAGCGAGTCCTGGGTCACGTCCTTGATGTCGTGCCCGCCGATGCGGATCGAGCCGCGCTGCGGATCGTAGAAACGGGGCAGCAGCAGCGCGATCGTGGACTTGCCCGACCCGGACGCGCCGACCACGGCGATGGTCTCGCCGGGTTCGACGCGGAAGGACAGGTCGCGCAGCACCGGCTCTGCCGGCCGGTAACCGAAGCTCACCTGGTCAAAGCTGATGCCGTTCGCGTCCGGCGGCAGCGCGATCGCGTCGGGCTTGTCGGTGATGGTCGGGCGCGAGTCGATGATGTCGAAGACCCGGATGACGCTGGCTCGTGCCTCCTGGCCGATGGTGACCATCATCGTGAGCGTCCGGACCGGACCGCTCATCTGGGCCAGGTACGCCGAGAACGCCAGGAACGTACCCAAGGTCAGCGAGCCGTGAATGGCGAGCCAGCCGCCGAGNNGCGAGCACGCCGACCATGCCCAGCGTGGGGATGGCGGTGAGCGCGGGGTTGTACCTGGCCGTCAGCCGGATCATGCGCAGCCGGGACGCGAACAGGTTCGTGCTCGCGCCTTCCAGCCGCTCTTGTTCCTGCTCCTCCTGCCCGAAGCCCTTGACCACGCGGACGCCGCCGATGGCCTCGTCGACGATGCCGGCCACGTCGCCGGTCTGCTGCTGCGCGTGCCAGCTCGCGGGGAACAGCCGCCGCCGGGAGGCGAGCGCGATCATCCACAGCGTGGGTGCGACCGCCACGGTGACGATCGTGAGCACCGGTGACAGCACCACCATGATGCCGATCGACAAGACGAACAGCGCGAAGTTGCCCAGGGTGATCGGCACCATGGACAGGATGCTCTGCACCATGTTCAGGTCAGAAATGGACCGGCCGACCAGCTGACCGGTATAGATCTCGTCCTGCCGTGCGCCGTCGAGACGGGACAGGGAGTCGAAGAGCTCGGTGCGCAGTTCGTGCTGAACATCGAGAGCAAGCCGGCCGCCGTGATAGCGGCGCAGGTAGATGCCGGCGAAGTTGATGGCCGCCGCGACCAGGAGCAGGCCGGCCAGCGGCCAGATCGACTGCCGGTGGGTCACGATCACGTCGTCGATGATCCGCCGCTGCACCAGGGGGATGGCGGCGGTCGCGACCGTGGCCACCAGGGCCCCGCCGAGGGAGATAAGGACGCTGCGCCGGAACCGCCAGCAATATCCCCACAGCCGTCGCAGCCACCCAGTGTTGGAGGAAGCTGCCGCGCCCGCCGTGTGCTCTGTCCTCCTTGACAGCAAAACCGCCCCACCTCACCGCTCGAACCCCGTCGACCAGTAAACAGCCGGGCCTGCAGTTTCATTTCCCTGGCTAACTAGTTTCCGGTCCGCTCCAGGCGGCTGGGAAATGACCTGCTTCGCCGTTTCCCTGCCGGACGATAAGGATCCGGAACGGTCCGTGAGCAGCGTTCAGCCCGGCCCGTGCGGTCAGTTGTACCCGTTACCCGGCGTCCGGGTCGGCGGATTGGTGGGCTGGCGGTAGCCGCGGCGGACCACCCGGCGCTGGGTGGCGCGCGCCGAGACCTCGCCGATGAGGGTACCGATGGCGATGGCGAGGACCAGGTTGACCAGCGCGGTGGCGACCTTCTGGGACACCGGCGCCGTCGTGCTGAACGGGAAGACCACCGCGATCACCGCGGCGAGTGCGATGATCCAGTTGAAGAATATCCGCGGCCGCGGCGTGGAGAGCAGCAGGAGATACATGATCGCCGTGGCGGCCAGCGCGATCCCGGCCGATGCGAAGACGTATCCCGCCGTGGACGCGGCACCCCAGGCGCCATCCCGTTGCGGAGCCAGGATCGGGACTTTCAGCAGCCACCGGCACACCAAGATCCCGACCAGCGCGATCAGCGCCGCGACGACCGCGGTCGCCGCCCCGCCCGACCACAGCGTCTTGGCGTCGACCCGGCGCTGGATCTCCGTTTCCTGTTCCGGTTCCTGACTGCCCATCGGAATTGTCATCGGTTCGCCTTAGGTTGAACAGTCTTCCCCTCACAGACTTAACCCCCCAGCGCCGCCCGAAACCCGCGGGGATCGATAAGGTGTGCGCGAGCGTTGCGCCCGAACAGCCCGGAGGTAGACGTCGTGGCCAAGCCCGTCCTGCAGGTCATCATCGGCAGCACCCGCCCGGGCCGGGTCGGATCGGCCGTCGCCGACTGGATCATCGACCGGGCCAGGTCTCACGGAGACTTCGAGGTCGAGGTGACCGACCTGGCCGTACTGAACCTGCCGATCTTCGACGAGCCGAATCATCCCAGGTTGCGCCGGTACGTCAACCAGCACACCAAGGACTGGAGCGAGATCGTCGACCGGTCCGACGCGTTCGTCTTCGTCATCCCCGAGTACAACTACGGGTTCAACGCGGCGACCAAGAACGCCATCGACTACCTGAACCAGGAGTGGCAGAACAAGCCGGCCGGCATCGTCAGCTACGGCGGCGTCGCGGCCGGCACTCGCGCCGCGCAGATGCTCAAGCAGGTGATGTCCGCGCTGAAGATGGTGCCGGTCACCGACTCTGTCAATATCCCGTTCGTCAGCGAGAAGCTCGACGACGAGCGGCGGCTCAAGCCCAACGAGATCATGGAGTCCGCCGCTACCGCCATGCTCGACGAACTGGCTCGCTGGGCCCAGGCCCTGCGCCCGCTGCGGGCCAGCTAGCCCTAGGACACCGCTACCGACACCATCGGGTAACCGCTGGCGCCGTTCGGTTCCGGCGACGCGTCGAGGCTGGTTTGGGTGTAGCCGGTCGCGTCGGTGGCCCGCGCCTCGATCATGTGGTTCCCGCGGGTCGCTTCCCATTCCCAGACCCACTGCCGCCAGGTGTCGATGCCGGGGACGGCCGCCAGCGTGGCCTGGTTCCACGGCCCCTGGTCGACCCGCACGTGCACGGCGTCGATGCCCGTGTGCTGGGCCCAGGCCACGCCGGCGATCGCGGTCCGGCCCGTCTTGACCTGGTTGGAGCCGCTCGGGACGTCGATACGGCACTCGGTCTTGATCGGCGCCTGCTGGGACCAGCCGCGCTGGGCCCAGTAGGCGTAGTTGCCCGCGAACGTGGTCACGTTGATGTCCGTCACCCACTTGGTCGCGGATACGTACCCGTACAGGCCGGGCACGACCATCCGGGCGGGGAAGCCGTGCGCGACCGGAAGCGCCGTGCCGTTCATCGCCACCGCGAGCAGGGCGTCCTTGTCGTCCATGACGGCCTGGACGGGCGTGCCCGAGGTGAACCCGTCCACCGACGTGCACATGAGCTGGTCCGCCCCGGCCTTGATCCCGGCCTCGCGCAGCAGGCTGCTCAGGCTGGCACCCAGCCAGAGCGCATTGCCGATGTACGGGCCGGCGACCGGGTTGGACACGCAGCACAAGGTGACGTAGTCCTCGATCAGCGGCCGCTTGAGCAGCTCGTCGAAGCTGAGGGTGATCTCGCGGTTCACCATCCCGTGGATCCGCAGCTGCCAGCTGCTCGGATCGACCTGCGGCAGGACGATCGCGGTGTCCACCCGGTAGAAATTCGCGTTGGACGTGATGAACGGAGAGATGCCAGGTATGTCCAGGTTCACGCCTGGAGGAAGCGTCGCCGCCGACGTCGGCTTGGGTACGCGCAGCGCCCGCTGCGCGGTCGTCACGCTGCTTCGCTCGGCCAGCAGCCGCCCGGCCAGCCCGGCCCCGGCCGCGATGCCTACCGTCACCGCGCTGGCCTTCAGGAAGCTCCGGCGCTGCGGCCCGGCCTCCTGGAGCTCCCCGCCCTCCCCGGACAGGTCCGGCGCAACGGGCAGGTCGGGCGCAACGGGCAGCTCGCCCGTCTCGATCCCGCCGTCCTGAGCGCGGCTCGCCTCACCGGGTTCCCAGGTGTCCAGCCAGGGCGCCTTGGTCCAGGTACCCGGGCCGGCCAGGGGCGCCGGGCTGGTCAGGGGAATGAGGAAGCGCAGCACAGCCACTGCCGCCGCCGTGGCGGCCACTGTCGGCAGCAAGCTGCCCAGGTTCGCGGTCGGACGGGTCGCGGCGGCGGTCAGNNAACACGGCCAGCCCGGCCATGCCGTACCACAGCCGCCGGGTGGCCGCCGCGCCGAGCGCGGCCGCGAAGATCCCGAGCACCACGAGGATGCCACTGACCAGGATGAGCTTGTCGTCCGAGCCGAACTCAGTGATGGCGAAGTTCTTCAGCCACGGTGGCGTGAAATCGATCTGCAGCTCGCCGACCGCGACCACCGGTGACCCGTCGGCGCCGGTGAGGCCGGCCACGAACTGCCCCACGCCGAGCGCCGCGCCGGCGGCCAGCATGCCCGCGATAGCGCCAGGGAACGCCCGGCCGCGAACCCGGCCGTCCCGGGGACCTCTTCCCATCAACGTCATGTCCTTTATTCGTTGCGGTGCAGGCGCAGGTTTGCTGGGCCAGGCGATTATTCTTCGCCGGAGCGGCGGAGCGATTACCGCCAGGCGCCAAACCCTAGCGGTTCCTGCTACGAATAACAGTTGTGAGAGGTGCCAGCCCGGGCGGACGAACCCCGAAGCCCCCCCAGAGTACGGGGGGCTACCCGCTCCCCGGGCCTCCCGACGATCTTGGGGTGCAGCTTGGGCTGATGGCGCGGGGGGACGCGGGGGCGTTCGACGCGGTCTATGAGCAGGTGGCCGCATCGGTCTTCGGCGTGGTCAAGCGGGTGATCCGCGATCCGGCTCAGTCCGAGGAGGTCACCCAGGACGTCCTGCTCGAGATCTGGCGGGACGCGTCCAAGTTCGATACCGAGCGGGGCAGCGCGACGGCCTGGGTGATGATGCTCGCCCACCGCCGGGCCGTGGACCGGGTCAGGTCCGTGCAGAAGGAAGCCGACCGCGAGCGCCGTGTCGCGACGGCCGACATTCCCTACGACGAGGTCGCCGAGGCCGTCGAGTCCAGCTTCGAGCGCCAGCGCGTCCGGCGCTGCCTGGGTTCCCTCACCGAGCTGCAGCGCGAGTCGGTCACCCTGGCCTACTACGGCGGCTACACCTACGACCAGGTGGCCGGCCTGCTCGGCGTGCCGACCGGCACGATCAAGACCAGGATGCGGGACGCGCTGATCCGGTTGCGGGACTGCCTGGGGGTGGCGTGATGAAGCGGCAGCAGCGCAAACGCGAACCGCACACCCTGGCCGGGGCGTACGCGATGGACGCGATCTCCGAGCCGGACCGGGTCCGGTTCGAGCGGCACCTGACCAGGTGCCAGGAGTGCGCGCAGGAGATTGCCAGCTTGCGGGAGGCCACCGCCCGGCTGGCGGTCGCCACCGCCGAGGCCCCGCCGCCGGGCCTGAAGGAGCGGGTGATGGCCGCGGCCGCGACGACCAGGCCGCGGCCGCCGGTGACCGCCGACGCGGACCTCCCGGCCCGGTTCCGCGCGCAGGCCAGGCTCCGCTCACTGGCCTGGCTCCGCTCGCTGGCCTGGCCCGGACGCCTGGCGGTGACGGCCGGCGCCGTGGCCGCTGTCGTCGTCCTCGCCGCCGCCGTGGTGTTCGGGGTCTCGAACGGCACCATGCGGCACCAGCTCACCCAGGCCCAGGCGAGCAGCCAGCAGATAGCCGCGGTGCTGACCGCCCGTGACGCCACCATGATGACCGCGCCGGTGGCGGGCGGCGGGACGGTCACGATCGTGATGTCGCATTCGATGCACGCGCTGGTGTTCACCGCCGCGGGCCTGCGCTCGCTGCCTGCCTCCCGGGGCTATGAGCTGTGGCTGATCGGCTCGGCCGGGGACCGGCCGGTGGGCATGCTGGCGCAGGCCGCCAGCCACATGGCCGGCCCGGTCATCGCGTCGGGGCTGCGCTCAGGTGATCATCTCGCCCTGACCGCTGAACCGGCAGGCGGCACCGGCCATCCCACCACCCCGATGATGCTGTATCTCGTCCTCTAGATCTCATCCTCTGGCGCGAGCCTGGCGCCAAACCGGCGCGTCCCCCTGTATCGTGCTATGTCGTAGCTGAGGGGGAGCAGGGTTGAGCAAGCTCAGAAGCACGGTCTACGCCCGTATGGAGGAGATGAGCTTCCGGTCGGGCGTGGCCGTCGGTGCCGGTGGCCTCGCCGTCACCGCAACCGCGATCGCGCTGCTGGTCACGCTGACCGGCCACAGCGCCGCCGCGGTCAGCGTCGCGGGCCCGAGCGCGCCCGCGCGTTCCGCCCCGGCCGCGTCAGCGACCGCTTCGGCGACCGCTTCGCCGTCGGTCAGACCGACGTCGCCGGCCGCGTCGCCCGCCAAGCGCGGGCCGGCCTCCTGGGCCACGGCGGCGGCCGACCAGGTGGCTGCGCAGACGGCTTCCTCTCCTGTCCATCTCGCGCTGCCGCAGCGTCCGTCCATGTGGACGCACCGCAGCGGTATGGACCGGCCCTTCCCCATCTTCTTCCCGTGGGGCGGCCCGTCCGCTCACCATGGCCATGGGGCCGGTGTCGGCGCCTGATCCGCCGAGGCCTGATCACGCGTCGGGTGTGTCCCCGGCCCGCTCCGGCTCCGCTTCCGGCGGACGGGCCAGCGGTATGTTCGCGTCCAGCAGCGCAGTGGAGCCGGCCGGGCGGGTCACCGCGCCTTCGGTCCGCTGCCGCAGCCGATCGAGGGCTTCACCGTCACCGAGCGGGACCGTGGCTTCCAGGCGCCTGCTCGCCTGCACCTCGGGCAGATCCATGACCGCATCGACCAGGCTGGCCCGGCTACCCGGGACGACGTGCCCGGACGCCGCATGCAGCGTGGTCCGGGCGGTGCCCTCGGCTCCCTCGGCGGTGGTCACCTCGGCCGCCGCGACGGTTTGATCGCCGACTCTGACTTCCACGTGCCGGGACGCNNTTTCCCGTCGGCATGCCCGGCACGCACAGCCGCGTTGCTGCCGCAGGTCCGGTAGGTCCTTGCCCTGGACGGTCCGCGATGAAACGGGCTCGCCCGGCCCTAATCCGGATAAAAAAATCTGCGTCAATCCTGCGCCCGCGTCAGCTGGCCCGCTTGTACGCGCGGACCGCCAGCGGCAGGAACACGACGAAGATCCCGGCCAGCCAGACCAGGCTCTTCCACAGGCTCGGCTCGAGCGGGCCGCCCAGCGCCAGCGCGCGCATGGCGTTGATGACGAAGGTGACCGGCTGGTTGTTGGCGAAGGCCTGCAGCCATCCCGGCATGGTGGAGATCGGCACGAACGCCGAGGACAGGAACGTGAGCGGGAACAGCCAGATCAGGCCGAACGCCTGTACCGATTCCTCATCGCCGATGGCCAGGCCCGTATAGGCGGAGATGCAGCAGATGGCCAGGCCGAACACGGTGGCCAGCACGACCATGGCGATGGCCGGGCCGGCGCCGTTGCTGAACCGGAAACCGACCGCGTACCCCACCGCGACGATGATCAGGATCGTCAGGAGCATCCGCCCGGTGTCGGCCACCAGCCGCCCGGCCAGCACCGCCGAGCGGGCCATCGGCATCGACCGCAGCCGGTCGATCACGCCCTTCTTCAGCTCCTGGGCCAGCGCGATGGCGGTACCGAAGGTGGCGAAGGCCGCGGTCTGCCCGATGATCCCCGGCATCAGGAAGTCGACGTAGTTGACGTTGCCGCCCACGTGGATCGCGCCGCCGAAGACATACCGGAACAGCAGGACGAACATCACCGGCTGGATCACGGTGAACATGAGGTACGCCGGTACCCGCATCCAGACCAGCAGGTTGCGCCGGGTAATGGTGAGCGTGTCGGTCACCGCCCAGCCGAACCGGACGCGCAGGCCAGGCTCGCCGCGGGCACCCGTCGGCTCCGCCAGCGCGGTCATGACGCCGTCCCCGGTGTGTCGTTCCCGCCTCGCCGGCGACCGCGCGGCCTGCGCCGGCGTCCTCCCGGTTCGGTTTCCTCGGCGGCATGCCCCGTCAGAGCCAGGAACACGTCGTCGAGCGAGGGCCGTCGCAGCGCGAGGTTGCGGGTTTCGATCCCCGCGCTGTCCAGCGCGCGCACCGCCTCGACCAGCGCATCCGAGCCGCGGCCGCCGACCCCGATGCTGACCACGCCGGTTTCCGGGTCGGCGTGCGGCTCCCCGCCCGCCTCCCCGCCCCCCGCCACGATCTTGGCGATCACGGCGACCGCGTCCTCGATCCGGCGGCGGTCGGGCACGGTGAACTCGACCACGTCCCCGCCGACCCGGCCCTTCAGCTCTTCGGCCGTCCCGGCCGCGATGACCAGGCCGTGATCGATCACCACGATCTCGTTGGCCAGCTCGTCGGCCTCGTCTAGGTACTGGGTGGTCAGCAAGATGGTGGTGCCGCCGGCCACCAGCGACCGGATGATGTCCCACATCCCCAGCCGTGACCGCGGGTCCAGGCCGGTCGTCGGCTCGTCGAGGAACAGCACCTGCGGCTGGCCCACCAGGCTGGCGGCCAGATCCAGGCGCCGCTGCATGCCGCCCGAATAGTTCTTGGCGGACCGGTCGGCGGCATCGCTCAAGCCGAACTGCTCGAGCAGTTCACTGGCGCGGCTGCGCGCCCGCGGCCAGCTCAGATGGTAGAGCCGCCCGATGATCTCCAGGTTCTCCCGGCCCGTCAGCTCTTCCTGGATGGCGGCCGACTGCCCGGCCAGCCCGATCGACCGGCGCACCGCGGCCGCCTCCCGCACCACGTCATAACCCTCGACTACCGCCCGTCCCCCGTCGGGACGCATCAGCGTGGTCAAAATGCGCACCGCGGTCGTCTTGCCCGCGCCGTTGGGGCCGAGCACGCCCAGGATCGTGCCGTGCGGTACCGACAAGTCGATACCCCGCAGCGCGTGCACCTCACCGAACGATTTGGTCAAGCCCTCCACGAGGATCGCCGGACTTCCGGTGGTCCCGCTGGATTGTGACATGTGTCCTCCCGAACCGCCCTGCTGGCGTCCCCGTGTCACGACGCTAGGGCATGATGGACCACGTTCGCCACTTAGCGGGCATCCCGATGACCGACCAACGGAGAGGAACTAAAGACCGTGCCTGACGACACCCGGCATGAGTCCGCTGACCTGACGGACTACTCGGTACAAGACCCCGCTGACTCCCTCACCGGGGACCCCGGAGATCTGGGCGCCGATCCGCTGGACCGCGGAGTGGCTCCGCCCGAGCGGTGGTCGGCGGCCATGAAGTTCGGCTCGACCGCTGATGAGCAGGAGGCGGGCGAATCCCTGGATCAGCTACTCGCCGAAGAGGAGCCGGACACGGCTCTCGACGTCGACGACGAGGTGCCTGAGGGCAGCGAAGACGACGAGGACGACGACGAGGCCGATGAGTACCTCGACGGGCTCCTGCTCGACGACGGCCCTGATCCGCGGGCAGGCCGGCTGGTGGCCGAGGATGAGGGCGCCCATCCGGACGAGGAGGCCGATCTGGTCGCGCGCGACATCGGCGTCGACGGCGGGGCGGCGAGCGCCGAAGAGGCCGCGATCCACGTGGTGGAGGACGACGACACCGACATCCGGTCCGGCGACTGAGGGATACGCATGCTGCCGGTTGCCGAGNNGACGACACCGACATCCGGTCCGAGGACTGAAACGGCGTCCCCGGGAGGAAGATCCGGAGAAGCGTGAGAGGAGTTTCAGAGGAAGAAGCACTAATCTGGCCGCTACGTGCGGGTTCAGCTCGGCGATGGAGAAACACCACCGTTCGTTCGGGGTAAGAAAAGACGTATAACACCCTGATGAGGCAGAATCTCGCCAGAACGTGAACGAACGTGGCCGCCTGCCCCGAGACAGGCAGAGCCCTGGTTAGGGGAGGTACGCATGCTGCCGGTTGCCGAGCTGCACATCCACATCGAGGGCACGCTTGAGCCCGAATTGCTGGTCAGCCTCGCGGCCCGCAACGGCATTCCGATGCCGACCCTGGACGTTGCCGAACTGCGCGCTCAGTACCAGTTCGGCAGCCTGCAGTCCTTCCTGGACCTGTACTACGCGAACCTGCGGGTGCTGCGGTTCGAGCAGGACTTCTACGACCTGGCCCGCGCCTACCTGGCCCGCGCCGCGGCGGCGGGGGTACGCCGGGCCGAGATCTTCTTCGACCCGCAGACGCACCTGGCCAACGGGGTGCCGCTGGAAGAGGTCTTCGGCGGGCTGACCGCGGCGCTGGCCGACGGGGCCGCCGAGCACGGGATCTCCGCGGACCTGATCCTGTGCTTCCTGCGCCACCTGGGGCCAGCGGCCGCCGACACGGTGCTGCGGGCCGCCCTTCCGTTCCGCGACGGCTTCATCGGCGTCGGCCTCGACTCCACCGAGGTCGGCTACCCGCCGGCCCTGTTCACCGAGGTGTTCGCGCTGGCGGCGGCGCACGGTCTCCGGCTGGTGGCGCACGCGGGGGAGGAGGGCGGCCCGGACTACGTGCGCGACTCCCTTGACCTGCTCAACGTGGAGCGGGTCGACCACGGGGTGCGGTCCATGGAAGACCCGGAGCTGGTCGCCCGGCTGCGCGACCAGCAGGTCGCGCTGACCGTGTGCCCGCTGTCCAACGTGGCGCTCCGCGTCGTTCCCGCCCTCGGCGAGCTTCCGCTGCCCGCCATGCTGGCGGCCGGGCTGCTCGCCACCGTCAACAGCGACGACCCGGCGTACTTCGGCGGGTACATGGATGACAACCTGGCCGCGGTGCGGCGGGAGTTCGGGTTCGACGACACCCAGCTCGCCGGCCTGGCGCGCAACTCCTTCGACGCGTGCTTCGCGCCCGAGGCGGACAAGGCGCGGTGGCAGGCCGAGGTCGACCGCTGGCTCGCCGCCCAGCGGGCTTAGAGCCCGGTCAGGAACCTGGCCACGATCGGGCCGCAGGTGGGCCCGCCGTCGGCGCTGGAGTTCACGACCAGCGCCGCGAACGCGATGTCGCCCTTGAAGCCCATCAGCCAGGCGTCGATCTTGAGCGGTTTGCTGGTGCCGTACTCGGCGGTCCCGGTCTTGGCGTAGGTGCCGGCCGGCAGGCCCTGCCCCGCCGCGGTGCCGCTGTCGACCACCGACGCCATCATCTCGTGCAGCTCGCCGACGACCGACGTGGACAGCTGGCCGGACGCTGCGGTGGTCCCGGTGCCTGCCACCAGGCTCGGGGAGTGCACGGTGCCGGTATCGGCGGCCGCGGCGACCATCGCCTCGCCCAGCGGGGAGAGCAGGACCCGGCCCTGCCCGATGGACGTCGCCGCCAGGTCAGCCTCATCGGTGGGCTGCGGCACCGAGCCGCTGAAGGCCGTCAGGCCGATCTGCACGCTCTTGCCCAGCCCGAACATCGCCGCCGTCGACGGGAAGTCCGACGCGGTCAGGTTCCCCGTGGCGAGCCCGATGAAGGCGGTGTTGCACGATTCGGTGAAGGCCTGCAGCAAGTTGCTCACCGGCGCGTCGCCCTCGGCGTTGTGGAACACCTCGCCGTCGACGGTGGCCGTGGACGGGCAGCTGGCCGTCGAGGCCGGGGTGAGCCCGTGCTCGAGGAGCGCGGTCGAGGTGATCACCTTGAACGTCGAGCCGGGCGGGAAGCCGCCGTCGATGGCCTGGTCGAAGCCGCCGGAGTTGACCGACACCGCGGCCAGCACGGCGCCGGTGGACGCGTCCACCGCGACCAGCGCCGCGCTCTTGTGCTCGCCGGACAGCGCCGACTCGGCCGCCTGCTGCACGGACGGGTCGATCGTGGTGCGGAGCGGCGTGCCGGGGTGCGCGGGCAGCGTGGCCAGCGTGGCGATCTTCGCGCCGCCCTTGGCGACGACCGCGACGGTGGCGCCCGGCGTGCCCGCCAGCTGGCGCTCGTCGGCCTGTTCCAGGCCGGTCTGGCCGACGTCGCTGTCCGCGTCGTAGGGCGCGCCGAGCTGGCTGAGTTCCTGCGCGGTGATCGGCCCGACCGTGCCGATCAGGCCGGAGCTCAGGCCGGGCGTGACCGCGCTCAGCGCGGTGCTCGAGGCGAACACCGTGCCCGGGATCGGGTAGATGGTCGGCTCGAGNNACCGAGGCCGCGTTCTTGATGCGGGCCCCTTCCACGCCGATCGTGACCACCGGACCCTGCGTGGTCAGCGGGGTGCCGCCCGCGCCGAGGATGGGCGCGCGGGTCGGCCAGGTCGTCTGCAGCGACAGCTGATCGCCCTGGCGCAGCTGCGGCGCGATGGTGGCCGGCGACCACCGGACCCGCCATTTCCCCTGCTGCTGCACCAGGTGCAGGTCGGATTTCAGGGTGACGGCGCCCAGCCCGGCTAGCGTGAGCCGCTCGGTGACCGGCTCACTGGCCGCCGAGCCGCTGGTATGCATGGTGCCCGCGGTGAAGCTGGCCTGCCGCACGGTCAGGTCGGCGAACGCCGCCTGGTTGACCGTGGTGAAGTCGGCGGGCGGATCGGCGGCCAGCTGCCGCATGGCGGTCCAGTCCTGCCTGGCCCAGTCGGCCAGGTACGGGCTCGCGGTCGCCTGCGGCGTGGGCGAGCTGCCGCACGCGGCCAGCGGCGACACGATCAGCGCGACGGCCAGGACGGCGGGCGGCAGGTAGCGCCGCTGTGCACTCATGCCGAGCAAGGTTAACCAACTCCGGCGCGTACTGCCGCGTAATGTCGGTGCCCTCCGCTAGGGTCCGGCCCATGCGAATGCTGCACACCTCTGACTGGCACCTCGGGCGGTCACTGCACCGCGCTGACCTCCGGGCCGCGCAGTCCGCCTTCCTGGATCACCTGGTGGATACCGTGCGCGCGGAGAAGGTGGACGCGGTCCTGGTCGCCGGGGACATCTACGACCGGGCTGTGCCGCCGGTGGACGCCGTCGAGATGTGCGAGGACGCCCTGAACCGGCTGCACGATACCGGCGCCAGGATCGTGCTGATCAGCGGCAACCACGATTCCGCGCGGCGGCTCGGGTTCGGCAGCGGCCTGCTCGACAAGGCGGGCGTGCACCTGCGCACCCGGCCCGGCGCGCTGGCCCGGCCGGTCCTGCTGGAAGATTCCCACGGCCCGGTGGCCGTGTACGGCGTGCCCTACCTGGAGCCCGATGCCGTCCGCGGCGAACTTCCCCCCGCCGATCCCTCTGCGGAGGTGCCCCGCGGGCACGCCGGCGTCCTGGGGCACGCGGTCCGGTGCATCCGCGCCGACGCCAGCCGGAGCGGCATCGCGCGCCGCGTGGTCATGGCGCACGGCTGGGTCGCTGGGGGAGCGGCCAGCGACTCCGAGCGCGACATCACGGTCGGCGGGGTCGGCCAGGTCCCCGCGGCCCTGTTCGACGGCTTCAGCTACGTCGCCCTCGGCCACCTGCACGGCCAGCAGAGCATCGCCGGGCACCTGCGCTACAGCGGCTCGCCGCTGCCCTACTCGTTCTCCGAGGCGACGCACCGCAAGGGCAGCTGGCTGGTCGAGCTGGACGGGACCGGGGCGATCCGGGCCGAGCTCGTGCCCGCGCCGGCCTACCGCCGGCTGAGCGTGCTCAGGGGACAGCTGAAAGACCTGCTCGGCTCGGCCGCTTTCGCCCCGTACACCGGCGACTTCGTCTCGGTCACCCTCACCGACGCCAGCCGCCCCGAAGCCGCCATGGACGCCCTGCGGGCCCGGTTCCCGCACGTGCTCGTGCTCGCGTTCGAGCCGGAAGGCGTCGTGCCCGACCAGCGCGGCTACCGGGCCAGGATCGCCGGGCGCGATGACCTGTCGGTCGCCGCCGAGTTCGTCAAGCACGTCAGGAACGAGCCCGCCTCCGATGCCGAGCGGCAGCTCCTGGCCGGCGCGTTCGAGGCCGTCCGCGCCGACGCAGCCGCCGGCCCGGACGCAGCCGCCGGCCCGGACGCCTGATGCGGCCGCACCGGCTCCGGGTGACCGCGTTCGGCGCGTTCGGCGGCACCGTCGAGGTCGGCTTCGACGACCTGGCGTCGGCCGGCTTGTTCCTGCTGCACGGCGAGACCGGCGCGGGCAAGACCACGCTGCTGGACGCGATCGGGTTCGCCCTGTACGGGCGGGTCCCCGGCGAGCGCGGCAAGACCCGGCGGCTGCGCTCGGATCACGCCGCGGCGGGCACGGCGACCGAAGTGCGGCTTGAGGCGACCATCGGCGGCCGGCGGATGCGGATCACCCGCAAGCCCGAGCAGGAACGCGCCAAGCTCCGCGGCAGCGGCACCACCACCGAGCAGGCGAAGGTCCTGCTGGAGGAATACGCCGGCGCCTGCTGGCACGCCGTCTCCACCCGGGCCGGCGAGGCCGATGACGAAATCAAAGACCTGATGGGGATGTCCGCCGACCAGTTCTTCCAGGTCGTGCTGCTGCCGCAGGGGGAGTTCGCGCAGTTCCTGCACGCCGACGCCGGGGAGCGGGCCAAGCTGCTGCAGCGGCTGTTCGGCACGGACCGGTTCCGCGCGGTGGAGGAGTGGCTGGCGAACCGGCGCCGGACGACGGCGCGCGAGGTGGAGGACACCGAGCTCGGCATCAGGGACCTGATCGCCCGGGTCACCCAGGCCGCCACCTCGCAGGCCCCCGAGCCGTCGGGCGACCCGCCGCCGCTCGCCGAGGCGGCCATCTGGGCCGAGGGGCTCGCCGAGGCGGCCGCCGCCGGATCCGCCGCCAGCGCGGCCCAGGTCGCTGGCCTGCGGGCCGGCCTGGAGGGGGCGCTGGACCGCCAGCGTGCCGCGGAGCGCTACCAGGACCGGCAGCGGCGGCGCCGCGACGCCCTGCACACCCGCGGTGAGCTGACCGCGGCCGGGCCGGGCGTGGAGGACCTGCGCCGGGAACTCGGCGCGGCGGTCCGGGCCGCCGAGGTCGCCCCCGCGCTGGCCGAATCCGAGCGGACCGCCGCCGCCCTGGTCCAGGCCCGCGAGGAGGAGGAGGAAGCCCGCCGCCGCGCTGATGCGGACCCGAGCGTCAGCGCCGCCGACCTGCGCGAGGCGGCCCAGGAACACGTCGCGAAGTTCGGCCGGCTGGAGGGGCTGCGCTCGCTGGACCGGCAAGCGGCCGACGAAGACCAGGCCGCCGCCGCCGCCCGGGCCGCCGTGGCCGGGCTCACCGCGCAGATCGAGGCCGCCGGGGAAGAGCTCAGCGCCCGGCGCCAGCAGCGCCCCGCCCTCAGCCGCCAGCGCGACGCGGCCCGCGAGGCCGGGGAGAAGCTCCCGTCCGCGGTGGCCGGCGCTGACCGCTACCGCCGGGCCGCCGACGACGCAAACGCCCTGGTCCAGGCCAAAGCCGACGTCGTGCGTCAGGCCGATGCCTACGTGGCCGCGAAAATAGAACACGCCGACCTGCTGTCCGAGGCGGCCCGGCTGCGGATGGCCCGCATCGACGGGATGCGCGCCGAGCTCGCCGCCACCCTGGTGGACGGCGCGCCGTGCCCGGTCTGCGGCTCGCTGGAGCATCCGGAGCTGTGCGAGCTCAGTGGTGAGCAGGTGACCCGCGAACAGGAAGAGGCCGCGGTCGCCGAGGCGTCGGCCGCCTCGGAACGGGCCGAAACGACCGGGGCGCGGCTGGGCGCCGCCGACGAGCGCGTCGCCACCTTGTCGTCCCGGCTCGCCGACGCCGGGTTCGCGGCCGCCGCCGACCCGGCCTGGCTCCAGGCCGAGCTGAGGCACCTGGAAACCACCTCGCGTGACCTGCAGACCCAAGCCGCCGAGCTGGCCGACGCCGCCGCCCGGCTCGGCGATCTCCAAGCCCAGCTCGACGCGCTCGACTCCGGCATCGCCGCTGGCGAGCAGCGCCTCGCCAGCCTCGGCGAGCAGCGTGAATCGCAGCGGCACCAGGCGGAAGCCGCGGAGCAGCGTTCCGCCCGGCACCGCGAGTCGCTGGCGGCCCAGCTGGACGGCCGCGAAAGCCTCGATTCGGCGCTGACCGCCGTGCGCGCGGCGGCCGGGGCGCTCGGCGCCGCCGCAGACGCGGCCGACGCCACCGCCCGCGCGGTCGCGGCCGCCGAGCGCGCCGGGGACCTGGCCGCCCAGGCCGCCGTCGAGGCGGGATTCGCTGACACCGACGCCGTCCGCCGGGCCCTGCGGGAGGCCTCGGTCAGGATCGCCGCCGATCAGGCTATCCGCGAGCACGACGCCGCCGTCCGCGCTGTCACCGAGCTGCTGGCCGACCCCGAGCTCGATGTCCCGATCGAGCCGCCCGCCGACGTGGCCGGGGCGATCGCCGCGGCCGAAGCCGCGCGCAAGCTCTACGACGACGCCCTGGCCGCCTGCGACCGCGCCACCCACAAGGCCGAACAGCTGGCCGATCTCGCCCCCCAGCTAGCCGCGCGCCTGCATGAGCTTGCGCCGATCGCGCAACGGGCGGGCCAGGCCCGCCGGCTGGCCGACCTGGCCGCCGGGGGCGGCGCGAACACGCTGCGGATGACGCTGTCCTCCTTCGTGCTCGCCGCGCGACTGGAGGAGGTCGCGGCCGCCGCCAGCCAGCGGCTGCTGAGGATGACGTCGGGCCGGTACTCCCTGGTGCACACCGACGCGCGCCGCGGCGCGGGCCGGTCCGGCCTCGGCCTGCTCGCCTGCGACACCTGGACCGGGGTGGACCGGGACACCAGCACGCTGTCCGGCGGTGAGACGTTCCTGGCCAGCCTGGCGCTCGCGCTCGGCCTCGCCGACGTCGTCACCGCTGAGGCGGGCGGGACGCGGATCGAGGCACTGTTCGTCGACGAGGGATTCGGCAGCCTGGACGAGGACACCCTCGAAGAGGTAATGACCGTGCTCGACGGCCTGCGCGAAGGCGGCCGGATGGTCGGCATCGTCAGCCACGTCGGCGAGCTGCGGCAGCGCATTCCCGCCCAGATCCGCGTGCACAAAGGCCACACCGGCAGCCATCTGTCCGTCCGTACCCAGCAGGGCTAGAAATTAATTTCTTCCGAACGGGCCGGGCGCGTGCTCCCGTTACTAGTGGTATAAGGCGGTCACACGTTTTATATAGCCCGGATGCCTAATAACGGTACGATAACTACCAGGTATCGAGTGTCATCTGCGGTCGCCGGTAAAAGCAGCTCGTGCCTCTCGTCAGGAGCCCTTCCTGCGGTCTAGGATCGGAAACTGTCAGAAACGAACGATAATCCCTGACGAGATGTCTGTGGCGGAGCGGACCGGAACGTCAGATGTGGCGAACGGGTAGGAATTAATGACAATAGAGTCCGGTGTGCGACGCATCGTCGTCGGCGTCGACGGCTCAGCGGAGTCCGTGGCCGCACTCAGGTGGGCGTGCCGGGAGGCCAGCCTGCGTAGCGCTGAGGTTCTCGCGGTGCTCGCATTGGAGTCCGCGTGCCATCAGGTGGCGAGTTATGCCGTCCCGGTGCCCCCGCCGACCGGCGGAAGCTGGGGCGCGGCCCGTAACGTGGTGCGCCAGTCCGTCAGTGAAGCGGTCACCCGGTTTCCTGGCGTCAGCGTGCGGACCGAGATAGCCGAGGGGCTGGCCGCGCGCGTGCTGCTCGACCACGCCGCCGACGCCGTCATGCTGGTCCTCGGCCGGACGTCCTACGGCCCGGAGCCGTACCGTGCGGCGGGGCCCGTCATCCGCGCCTGCCTGCATGGCTCGGTGTGCCCGGTCGTCATCATCGGCTCGGACCCGGCGCCCGAGGCGGACCCGGAGAGCTCGAAGGACCAGGCGGGTCACCTTCCGGCCTGGTGGCAGCGTGACCTGGAGGGCTCGGGTGCCGCGAGGTAGCTGAGGGCCAGTTGAGGGTGTTTCGGCTCGTCCGGGTAACCTCGCCGTCATGGCGTCTTCGATGATCAGGGTATGGCTTCCGGAGGCGGATTCGGTCGCGCAGATGGGCGGCCTGCCCGACGGGATGATCGCCGACGTGTGGACCGGCGATAGGCACGTGCCGGACTCGGCCGACGAGGTCGAGGTCGTCGTGCTGCCGATCTGGCTGCCGTCCTCGCGGATGCCGGTGCTGGCCAAGCTGCCCCGGCTGCAGCTGATCCAGCTGATGTCGGCCGGCGCCGAGCACACGATCGGGTTCGTCCCGCCCGGTGTCACCTTGTGTAACGCGCGTGGTGTGCACGACCCCGCGGTCGCCGAATGGGCCCTGGCCGTGATGCTGGCGCAGGTACGGCAGCTGCCCCGGTTCCTGGCCGCGCAGCGGGCGGGCCANNNNGTGACCGTGGACCGCGTCGCCCGGCGAGCCCGACCCGGCGTCCTGAGCATGGACGACCTGGCGGAGGTGCTGCCCAAGGCCGACATCGTGATCTTGCTGGTCCCGGTCACCCCGGCCACCACCGGGCTGGTGGACGCGCGGTTCCTGGCCCAGATGCATGACCATGCCCTGCTGGTCAACGCGGCCCGCGGCTCCATCGTGGACACCGGCGCGCTGCTGGCGGAGCTGAGGTCCGGGCGGCTGCGCGCCGCGCTCGACGTCACCGACCCCGAGCCGCTCCCGGACGGCCATCCGCTGTGGTCCGCGCCTGGCCTGCTGCTCACGCCCCACGTGGCCGGCGCGATGACCACGGCCATGCCGCGCGTCATGGCCATGGTCAAGGATCAGCTGGCCCGCTACGCCGCGGGCGAGCCGCTGCACAACGTCATCGGCGATCAGGGCTACTAGGGAAGTGCGAGAATTGTTCCCGTGCCTTCCCTGCTAGATGTATCTCCCCGGGTCAGCGCGGCCCTGGCGGCCGGGGATCCGGTGGTCGCCCTGGAATCGACGATCATCTCCCACGGCCTGCCGCGTCCGGGCAACCTGGACGCCGCCCGGCAGTTCGAGGCGATCCTGGCCGACGCGGGCGTGACCGCGGCCACCATCGCGCTGATCGACGGCGTGGCCAAGGTCGGCTTGGCGCCAGCGGACCTGGAGCGCATCGCCACGGACGAGTCCGTGGTCAAGGTCAGCAGCCGTGACATCGGCATCGCGATGGCGCGGAAGGTGACGGGCGGCACGACCGTGGCCGCCACGTCCGTGCTGGCCGCGCGGGCCGGCATCGGGGTGTTCGCGACCGGCGGGCTCGGCGGCGTGCACCGCGGCGCGGCCGATACCTTCGATGAGTCGGCGGACCTGACCGTGCTGTCCCGGACGCCGATCACGGTCGTCTCGGCCGGGGTGAAGTCCATCTTGGACATCCCGGCCACGCTGGAGCGGCTGGAGACGCTGAGCGTCGCGGTCATCGGCTACCGGACCTCGCGCTTCCCCGCCTTCTGGCTGTCGGACTCCGGCTGCGACCTGGACTGGCGCGCCGACAGCCCGGAGGAGATCGCCGACATCATGGCGGCCCGGGCGGCCTTCGGCGAGCAGTCCGCCCTGCTGGTCGCCAACCCGCTGCCGACGGCCCTGCAGCTGGACCCGGGGGTCCTGGACAGCGCGCTTGAAGACTCCCTGGCCGTCGCGGCCGACCAGGGGGTCCGCGGCAAGGCGGTCAGCCCCTTCCTGCTCGACCGGATCCAGCAGGTCACCGGCGGAATGAGCGTCGAGGTCAACCTGCACATCGTCCGCGGCAACATCGAGCTCGCCGGCCAGATCGCCGCCTCCTGGACGACGCGGGCCGCTGGCCCGGATTGCGGCTGAGTCCCGCCGGCGCCCGGCGGGTCGTGGTCATCGGCGACGTGATCAACGACGTGCTCGTCAAGCCCGCCGGGAGCGTCACGCCGGGCAGCGACACCCCGGCCGCGATCCGGGCCTGCCCGGGCGGGTCAGCGGCCAACCAGGCGGCGTGGATGGCGCATCTCGGCACGGAGGCGGTGTTCGCCGGGCGGGCCGGCGCCCTCGACGCGGAGTACCACCGGCGGGAACTGGCCCGGGCCGGGGTCCGCGCGCATCTGGCCGCCGACCCGGACACCGGCACCGGCTCGATCGTGATCATGGTCGCGGGGGACGGGGAACGGACCATGTTCACCGACCGGGGAGCGAACCTGCGGCTGCGGCGCTCGGACCTGCCGCCCGGTCTCCTGGACGGCGCGGCGGTGCTGCACCTGACCGGGTACACGTTCTGCGAGCCGCCGCTGCTCGAACTGGCGCTCTGGCTGCTGGAGCAGGCTCGTTCCCGGCAGCTCGCCGTCACCATCGACCCCGGCTCGGCTGCCTTCCTGGCCCGGATGCCGGCCGGGGCGTTCCTGGGCTGGACCGAAGGCGCGGCGCTGTGCTTTCCCAACCGCGACGAAGCCGCCGTGCTCACCGGCGAGCAGGACCCGGTGACGATGGCGGCCCGCCTGACCAGGCACTACGGCGCCGTGGTCCTGAAACTCGGCGAACAGGGATGCGTACTGGCGGTCCCGGGGGAGGCCCCGGTGCGCATCCCGGCCCACCCCGCCCGGGCCACCGACACCACCGGCGCGGGCGACGCGTTCTGCGGCGCCTTCATCAGCAGATGGCTGTCCGGCGATGCCGCCCCTAGCCCCGCCGTGGCTGACCTCGCGGCGGCCGCGGAGTTCGCGGGCCGGATCGCCGCCTCCGTCGTGACCCGCTTCGGCGCTCGCCCCCGCTAAGTCCGCCATTTCCCGCTGGCCACGGAAACATGCAATTGCACGTGCACCACGGCTCGTTAGGGAAAATGCACTTTTTATCCCGAACGGTCCGTCCTTCCCCCAGCCAGCACGTTTACTCGTCACGGTGACGGCTGTTACTGCTGGGATCTTCTGCCGTCGGCAGTGGTGAATTCTCGCCAGGAGATAAATGCGGCATGTACGGCAATTATCCAGTAAGTTGGTATTTCACCGCACGGGTAGTTGAGATGGAGACGCATGAGCGTGTTTCTGCGACGTGCGATCAGGGCCGCGAGTAAACTTTCGATTTGGCTGCCGCTAGTTCTCGGGCTGGATGCCGTCATCGCCGTCACGGCGATATTGATCGGGCGCCGCCTTGACCTGTCGGATCTCCTCGCGGCCGCACCCTTGCTGGCCTGCGCGCGATGCGGCGGCCGGGTGACCACCCTGGTCGCTGGCTACGCAATTGCCCTGTGCGCAATTGTGGCTGCGATCACCGGCATGTGGGGTACCACAAGTGCGGGATACCGTTTCGCCATTGTTGCCGGCGCCGGGGTATTCGCCGTGTTCGCGGCCGTGATCCGCAGTCGCCGGGAGGGCGCGCTTATCCGCATCAGCGAAAGGGTCCAGCGTGCCATCCTGCGGCCGCTGCCCGCGGAACTCGGCGGCGTGGCCTTTGCCTCCCACTATCAGTCAGCGACGGCCCAGGCGCTGGTCGGCGGTGACCTTTATGACATCACGATGACACAGTTCGGGCCGCGCTTCATCATCGGTGATGTCAAGGGCAAGGGGATTGAGGCGGTCGGCAGGTGCGCCGCGGTCCTGGCGGTCTTCCGTGAGCTGGCGTTCGGCGAGCCCGACATGATCCGGCTCGCCGTGGAGATGGACGCCAGGTTGTCGCGGGACATGGACGCCGAGGACTTCGTCACGGCGATACTGGCTGAGTTCGCGCCGGGCGAAGTGCGCCTGGTCAACTGCGGGCACCACCCCCCGGTCAGGCTGGCCGCCGGTGCCCGGGGACTGCAGGTCATGACCCCGCCGCGGTACGAGCCGCCGTTCGGGCTGCACCCGCACCCGGCCCGGCAGGACATCGCCCTGAGGCCGGGCGACCGGCTGCTGTTCTACACCGACGGCCTGGTCGAGACCCGGGATCGGGCGGGCCGCTTCTTTGAGCTCGATGCTCACGTCGCGACCGCCCTGGCCGACCCTAACCTGGACGCCGCCGTGGAGGGCGTGATTAAGCTCCTGCTCGAGCACGCGGGCGACGGCCTCACCGACGACGTCCTTCTCGTCCTCGGCGAGGCCCTCAGCCTCGATCCACCGGTCAATTAGGGCCGGCTGGCGGAGAACAGGTACACCCCGCCCTCATGGTCTTCACCGAGGCCAGGCGAACCGATCGCGACGATGACCCGAATCTGGTGTCGCACCCGGGCTTGGTGCCGGTGATGGGCGGCCGCGACGGCTACCGGAGTCCTGTGTGAGCTAGCAGACATTGCCGCGCGGGCATTTCTCTTACCTCCTTTGTGTTGCGCGAGTCGGTGGTGATCAAAAGGAAAAGAACCACCCGACGAGCCGCCACGGACATTCAGCACAAGGCGCCCGGCACGACCCGCCGTTTCCATAGTTGACGCTGCCATTAAGCGGCGTCAGGGAGGTGCTCGTATCATGAGGCTCAGTTCCCGGTTCATTCTTGACAATCTGTTCCTGCTGGCCGCTGCCTTTCTCGTCGTCGCGGCGATGACGTGGGGCGCGGGAATAGCCGGCTGGACGGCGTTCGGCGTTTCGGCTGGCATTACGGTCATCGCGGCGGCGAGCGCGGTGCTTTCCACCAGGAACGCCAGGAAGCTCGGGCACGGCGTCATCGCGCTGGCCGCCCTGTGGTCGCTGGTGGCGGCCCTGGCGTTCTCCGGTACGCTCCTGACCTGGCTCGTCTTCGCCGATGCGATCGCGGTGGGCGTGCTGGCCCTGGCCGACCTGACCGCGCACGAGGCGACGACGGAGAAGGTCGTCCACCAGCTGGTGGTGCACGACGGCGCTGCCGTTACCAGCCAGCCCGAGCAGCGGACCGCCGCCTGAGGCGGTTATCCAGCGCTGTAACGAGCTGAGGCGGATCGGTTAGCGATCCGCCTCAGCTCGTTTCACGTCAGCTCAGCCCAGCCAGTCGAGCAAGAGCTCGTTCAGCCGGTCAGGCGCGTCCAATGGCACCCAATGGCTCGAATCGGGGATTTCTTCGTAACGCCACGGCCCCGCCACCAGAGCGGCTGAATCCTTCATTCGCTCGCCATCGAGGTAATGGTCGCCGGTCGACCAGATGCCAAGAGTCGGCGCCAGGACCGGCGGGAGGCTGGGTGGCGGTCCGGGCTTGCGCGGCGCGAGGTTGGCCCGGTACCAGTTCAGTGACGCGGTGAGCGCCCCGGGCCGGGACAGGTCGGCGATCGCCTGCTCCAGATCTGCGTCCCCCCGGCTGAAGGTGCGCAGCCAGGCCCAGTCCTCGTACTGGATGGTCGCCTCGGCAACGTCGGTGAACTGGAAGAACAGCTGGTACCAGGCCATCTCGTACTGGCGCACCGTCGGCGGGGCCAGCGGATGCGGCACGGAGATGGCGGTGAGCGTCCGGACCCGGTCCGGGTAGAGCATGGCCGCGAGCCAGGCCACGGCCGCGCCCCAGTCATGGCCGACGACGTGCGCCGTCTCCAGGTCAAGGCGATCCAGGATCGCGCCCACGTCGGCGACGATGTTCCGCAGGCGGTACGCGTCCACGCCATCGGGGCGCGCCGAGCGCCCGAAACCCCGCAGGTCCGGCGTGATGACCCGGAACCCGCTGGCCGCCAGGACCGGGATCTGGTGGCGCCACAGGCGCGCGGAGTCCGGCCAGCCGTGGAGCAGCAGGACCGGGACGCCGTCACCGTGAACCTCGACGTACAAGGAGATCCCGTTCACGTCGAGGAACCGGCCGTCTTCTGGGCTCGTCATGTCCCCGGCTCCCGTTACAAGCGGCGGCTGGATTCGTCCCCGGCGTTGGCCACGAAGACCGCGATCGGCGGAATCACCAGGGCCACGATGGAGATCACGACGGCGGCCGGGACCGAGTAGAGCCGCACGACCGACCAGGACAGGATGAACAGCGTCAGGCACACCCCCATCAACACGAAGTACCCGCGCTTCCGTGTCATGGCCACCTTCCCTTGCTGATCCCAGTCTCGCACGGATGTCGCCCGCCTGATTGACTGCATGGTGTGAGTAACTACCCGAAAACAATCACCCCGACTGGTCACGTCGAGCCGGTACCGCGCCGGATCCGCGGCATGCTCGGCGGTGAGGTCGTGCTGGACACCACCGCAGCCCTGTACGTGTGGGAATGGCCGAACTACCCGCAGTACTACATCCCGGTCGCCGACGTGAATCCGGCCGTGCTGGTCGATGAGCAGCACGACCAGAAGCTGCGCCTGGGCACGGCCCGGCGGCACGGACTCCGGGTCAAGGACATCTCCCGGCCGGGTTCCGCCCGGCTGTACACCGACGACGCCGCGGCCGGGCTGGCCGGCACCGTGCGCTTCGACTGGGACGCTCTGGACGCCTGGTTCGAGGAGGACGAGGAGGTCTTCGTCCATCCCCGCAGTCCCTACACCCGCGTCGACGCGCTGCGCTCCACCCGCCCGGTCCGGGTCGAGCTCGACGGCGTC
>PMOU01000042.1:24664-30505 GCA_003161205.1 Actinomycetota bacterium
TGATCGCCTTCTACAACGAGAAAGTGGACATCACCGTCGACGGCCAGCCCCTGGACCGGCCCGTCACGCATTTCTCTTAAGGGGGGCTGACTGTTGAGCCTGCGCCCGGCCCGGTAGCCTGCGGCTCATGTCCTCGATATGGCCTGCGCTCACCTACTCCACATGGCGCGCGACGTGTGACACGCTGCACGCGCACACCCAGGTTCTCGGCAAGCTCGCGGCGAAGCTGGCCCCGCCCGAGCCGGAGTTGCAGCATGCGGCGCTGCGGCTGACCGCCCGCGGCTGGGAGACGGCGCCGCTGCCCGCCCCCGACGGCTCGGGATCGCTGGTCGTCGTGCTCGACCTGCATGAGCACGAGGCGGTCATCGAGCACAGCGCCGGGCGGACCGAACACGTCGCACTCACTCCCGACCGCGCCGTCGGCCCGGTGACCCGGGAGGTCCTTGCCGCGGTAAGCCGCGTGGCCGGCCCGGTGCAGATCGACCCCACGCCCCAGGAGGTCGCGTGGGACGTGCCGCTGGACGAGGACGAGCAGCACGCGTCCTACGACCGCGATCAGGTGGCCACCTACTTCGCCGCGGCGACTCAGGCCGCGCTGGTCCTGGCGGCGTACCGCGCGCCCTACCGCGGCCGCTCCACCCCGGTCAACGCCTGGTGGGGTTCGTTCGACCTCGCGGTGAGCCTGTTCTCGGGGGCGTCGGCCGATCCGCCGTCGGATGACTTCATCATGCGCAACGCGATGGACGCCCAGGAGGTCGCCGTCGGCTGGTGGCCCGGCGACCCGCGCCACGACCAGGCCGCGTTCTACGCCTACGCGCATCCCGCGCCGGAGGGATTCGGCCAGCTGACCGTGTCACCGCCGGCCGCGCACTGGGACGCCGCGCTGGGGGAGTACATCCTGAACTGGGACGATGTCCGTTCCGCGGCGGATCCTGCCGCTTCGGCCCTGGAGTTCACCCGCTCGGCGTTCCGCCAGGCCTGCACGGCCTGTGCCTGGGACATGACCCTCGCCGCCACCGCCGACGGCACCCCGCCGCCCATCAGGTAACGGACAGGCCCGGTGGTCCGGGCGGATCACGGCGAACCGTGTCAGTCTTCTGTCATGAGCTTCTTCGAGTCGATCCCGCCGCCACTGCCACCCGCACCGGTCCGGCGTCTAGCCTGGATGCGCCCGGACGGAGTGATCCCTGAATCCGTCCCGGCTACGGTCGTGCTGATCCGCACCGACCAGGTCGCGGTCGCCGTCGGTTCGGTCCGGGCCTACCCGAACGGGTTCGAGTTCACCGTTCACTCGCGCCTGCGTCACGAGGACGCGAGCAGCTGGCGGGCGCCTGATCCGTTCGAGGAAGACGGGCCTGGCCCCGGGCCGGCGCAGCCACGGGGCGGCCTGCGGCTGGGTGTCATGTTCGCCGACGGCCGCCGCGGGGCGACCACCGGCCGGCTAATGCCCCGCGATGACCCCAGGAACCTGGTGCTGCAACGCGAGGGAGGGGGTGGCGACAGCCGCCGGTGGGATCTCGATTTCTGGGTGCACCCGCTGCCGCCGGACGGTCCGGTGACCCTGGTCACCTCCTGGCTCAAGTACGGCGTGGCTGAGACCCGCGCGGAGCTGGACGGCGCCTCGATCCGCGCGGCCGCGGAGCGCGCCGTGCTCCTGTGGCCGGACGACCCCGTCGAAGAGCCAGGCGCGGGCTGGACCGCCAGTTCGATGACGGCGCACGCGCCCGACGATCCGTCCTGATCCCGCCCGATAGGCCTCAGCTGAATCCATGTCTCTCGCCGACGGCGCGGATGGTGGTGATCAGGTCCTTCGGGGTGGCGCTGTCCCCCTCGGGTGGCTCGTGCGGCTTGGGAGGGTCTGCGTTGTCGCGCTGGCGGGCCTGATAGTCGGCGTTGGCGAAGCTGGTGTAGATGGCGTAGTCCAGGTCGAGGTGTTCGCCGTACCAGGCGGGGATGATGGTGTCCGGGGTGATCTCCGCGTCGTGGTAGTCCGCCAGGGTCCGGTCGTCGCCGGGGGCGGGCAGGGCGGGGCTGGCGGGCACCGGGGTGCCGTCCGGTTGGTAGAAGGTGAAGGTAGCGCCGGGTCCGGTGGCGATGAGGTAGCCGCGGTCGTGGATGAGCATGTGGTGTCGTTTGCACAAGCTGATGAGGTTGTCCACGCTGGTTCTGCCGCCGTTGGCCCAGTACTGGATGTGGTGCAGGTCGATCCGGCGGGATTCACAGCCCGGGTAGCGGCACCGGCAGTGGTCGCGTTCGCGGGCGGCGCGGCGCTGGGCGGCGGAGGCGGTGCGGCGGCGCCGGCCGGCGTCCAGGATGGTGCCGTCGCGGTCGTGCAGCAGCCAGCTCAGCGTCGCGGTGCAGGCGATCATCTGGGCGGTGGTGACGCTGATCGCGGGACCGTCCTCGACGTGGCACCGAGCCGGATCCGCGGGGTGCCCGGGTGCCTGGCCGGCCGCCGGCGTTTCCGCGGAAACGCCGGCTGGGTCCGCGCTGGCCGGGCCGGGCTCGTCGGGGCCGGTCCCGGCGGGGGTGAGGGCGTCGGTGCCGACGTGGACGATGACCTGGTACACCTCGGGGTTAGCGGCGGCGGCGATCTGGCCGGCCAGGTAGGCCTCCGCGATGGCCAGCAGCGCATCGGCCAGGCTCGTGGACGTCGCCACCGCCGGCCGCTCCCCGCCGCCCGATGGCTCCCCGGCCGCAGGCGGCTCCCCGGCAGAGGGCGGCTTCCCGGCGGCGGCCGGCGTTTCCGCGGAAACGCCGTCATGGCCGTTATGGCCGTCGCCGACGTGGCCGTGGTCGGGTTGGGGGTGGTCCAGCTCGGCGGCGGCGCGCAGGGCTTGGAGCAGGACGGCGCCCTGGAGCGGGGGGAGCCGGAAGGTGCCGGCCAGGGACCCGTCGTCGTCGAACCGGAAGGCCAGCCGGCGCTGGATCCGGGCCGCGGCGTCGCCGGCGCGGGTGACCTGGCGGTGGGCGCGGGCGAACCGCTCGAGCTGGTTCGCCGTCATCGGCGCGGCGATCTCGGCCAGACCCTGCTCGGTGCCAGGAGCCGCGATCCGGGTCAGCGCCCGGACCTTGGCATAGGACAGCCGTCCGGCCCCGAACTCGGTACGGATGACCGGCAGGTCCCGCAGCGCTCGCGCCACCCGGACGTGTTCCCGGGCGGTGCCGGAGGACAGCTGGCACTTCCAGGACAGCCACTGGGCGCAGCTGTTCATCTCCCAGCTCGCCCACCCTCGGCGGGCATCGAAATCGCCGAGCAGGACCAGGAACCGGCACGTCGCCGCGGCCAGGTGCCCGGCCAGCTCACAGATCTCCGCCTCCAGTCGCTCCAACGGCACCCCGCCGGGCGGACCAAGGTCAGCGGAGGGCGGATCGGATTCAGCGGAGGGCGGATCGGGGGTCAGGGTGCCGGCACCGGGCCGTGTCTCATCGAACATGTATTTGATGTTAGTATCCGGGTCTGACATTTCAGCGGGCACCGGGAACGACGGAACCACCGCGGTTTCAGCTCGCAGCTTCGGCGACATAACTTGTCAACACGATCGCAGCGGACGCAGGCTAGACGCGTGCACGAACACGATGACCAGCGGATCGCCACCCAGGCCACCCAGGCCACNNCCAGGCCACCCAGGCCACCCAGGACACCCAGGACACATGGGATCAGCGTTACGCCAGCGCGGAGCAGGTCTGGAGCGGCCAGCCCAACGGCGCGCTCGTCAGCGAGACCACCGGGCTCCAGCCAGGTAAGGCCCTCGACGTCGGCTGCGGCGAGGGCGCCGACGCCATCTGGCTCGCTCAGCACGGGTGGGACGTCACCGCTCTGGACGTCTCGCAGGTGGCGCTCGCGCGCGCGGCCCGCCACGCCGAGCACGCCCAGGTTCCGGTGCGGTGGGTGCACGCGGGCCTGGTGGAAGCCGACCTTCCCCCGGGGACCTTCGACCTGGTGTCCGCCCAGTACCCGGCCCTGCTCCGCACCGAAACCCACGACGCCGAGAACACACTGCTCGCAGCCGTCACACCGGGCGGAACGCTGCTCGTCGTGCACCACGCGAACTTCGACGCCGAGCAGGCCAGAGCCCACGGCATCGACCCCGACGACTATGTGAGCGTCTCTGATGTCGCCGCCCTGCTCGACAGCACATGGCGGATCGAGGTCGACGAAATCCGCCCCCGCCACGTGACCGCCGGCGCCGGATCACACCACCACCACGACATCGTCCTGCGCGCACGACGCCTGAACTGACCGACGTGCCGCCCTCCCGTCCGGGCGCAGCGTCTACTATGCGGGCGAAGACGATGCGGAGGATAATGATGACGAAGAAAGAGGCTGCCGAGGCGGTCGTTGCGGCGAAAACGCGCCTGGGCCTGACCTGGGCTCAGCTCGCCCAGGCGGTCGGACGGCCGGTCGCCTGGACCACGGCCGCCCTGCTCGGGCAGCACCCGGTGCCCGAGGAAGAAGCTCGCGCGACGGTGGCGTTGCTGGAGCTTGACGATGACGTCCGGCAGGCGCTGCAGCTGCAGCCCATGCGCGGGTCCCTGGAGACCGCCGTGCCGGTCGACCCGACCATCTACCGGTTTTATGAGGTGCTCCAGGTCTACGGCCCGACGATCAAGGAGCTCATCCACGAGCAGTTCGGTGACGGCATCATGAGCGCGATCAACTTCCGGCTCGACGTCGGCCGCGTGCCCGACCCGGCTGGTGACCGGGTGGTCGTGACGCTGGACGGCAAGTTCCTGCCCTACCAGTGGTGACAGGCTAGACCGGGTCCTGGGAACGCGGTACCACCAAGCCTGTCTCGTAGGCGGTGACCACCGCCTGCGTCCGGTCCCGCAGCCCGAGCTTGCTCAGCATCCGGCTGACGTGAGTCTTCACGGTCTCCTCGGTGACCACCAGGCGGCCGGCGATCTCCGTATTAGACAGGCCCTCGGCGACCAGGCGCAGGACCTGCGTCTCCCGCGGGGTCAGGGCGGCGAGGGCGGCCGCGGGCGGGGCGTCCTCGGGCTTCGGGCGGATCCGGGTGAACTCGCTGATCAGACGGCGGGTGACGGCGGGCGCGAGCAGCGCCTCGCCCGCGGCGATGACCCGGACGGCATCAAACAGCCGCTCGGCGGTGACGTCTTTGAGCAGGAAGCCGCTGGCGCCGGCGCACAGCGCGTCATAGACGTAGTGGTCAAGGTCAAAGGTGGTCAGGATCAGGATCCGCGGCCCGCCGGGGCCGGCCAGCTGCCGGGTGGCCTCGATGCCGTCCATGACCGGCATCCGCACGTCCATCAGGGCAACGTCGGGGGAGAGCTCCCGGCTGATCCGCACCGCCTCGGTCCCGTCGCAGGCGGTGCCCACGACCGTGAAGTCCGGCTGGGTGTCGAGCAGGGCGGCGAAACCGGTACGCACCACATGATGGTCATCCGCCACAATGATCCGAACGGCCCCGGCTGGAGCACTCAAGACCCCACCTCCGCCTTGGCGGGCAGCGTGGCCTCGATCAGGAAGCCGCCGCCAGCTGCGGCACCGGTGCGCAGCTCCCCGCCAGCCGCGGCGGCCCGCTCACGCATGCCGGGCAGCCCGTGGCCGCCCGTGCCCTCCGCCGCGCCCGGAACCGCGAACCCGCCCGGCGGACCAGGCCCGTTGTCCCGGATGCGCAGCCGCAGCGCGTCGTCGGTGAAGCGCAGCTCCACGTCGACGGCGGCGCCCGGCGCGTGCCGGCGGGTGTTGGTCAGGGCTTCCTGCACGATGCGGTAGGCGGCCAGCTCGACGCCGGGATCAAGGGTGACCGCCGGTCCCGACACGATGAACCTGGTGCCCGTGCCCGAGGCCTCCCTGGCCTCGTCGATGAGCTCGCT
>PMOU01000252.1 GCA_003161205.1 Actinomycetota bacterium
CTGGTGATCGTCGGTGCAGTCGATCACCGCATCGTAGGTTACCGGCGGCGGCTCCTCAGCGGTCCAGTAGGCCGTGGCACCGAAGGATGAGGCGAGCTTCTCGCGGCTGCGGTCGAGCGCCATGATGTGGACCTCGGCGCCCGCGGCCCGGGCGAAGGCCGCGGTCAGCAGGCCGATGGTGCCCGGCCCGCAGATCAGGATCAGCTGACCAGGGCCGGCCTGGGCGGCGGACGCTGCCCGCCAGGCGTTGCCGCCCGGCTCGACCAGGGCGCCGTCCCGGTCGTCAAGGGCGGCGGGCAGCCGGTAGAGACTGGACGCAGGCATGAGCACCTTTTCGGCCAGCGCGCCAGGCCAGCCCATGATCCCCACCTCCCGGCGATCGGCGCAGACGTGCCCGTGCCCGGCGCGGCAGCGGGCGCAGTGCCCGCATCCCAGCATGGTGTCCCCGGTCACCCGCGCGCCGAGCCAGCCCGGGTCAACCCCGGTGCCGAGCGCGGACACCACGCCGCACCACTCGTGTCCCGGGCGCAACGGGAACCCTGTCTTGCCCTGAGCGAAATAGGCCAGCTGACCGGTGAACAGCTCGACGTCGGTCCCGCAGATCCCGGCCCGGCGGACGTCGACGACCACGTGCCCCGGCCCCGGTTCCGGGTCGTCGACCTCCGCTACCGTGGCCGACTCGCGGCCGGTGATCACCAGTGCTCGCATGAGGACAGGTTCTCACCCGGCGGCGAGGTGCTAGCGCGCGACCAGCGGCTCGTCCTGATTTAACTGCCGCGTTTACGCGCCCGCTTAGCCGCGGGTGCAGTGTCCCAGTCGAACCCGAGCTGGCTTGCCGCGAAGCGCATCGCCAATTCGTACGTGCGCTGCGGCGGCACCTGCGGGTCTTCCAGCGCGATCTGCACCGCCAGCCCGTCCAGGAGCGCGGACAGCGTGATAGCGAAGTCGTCCACGTCCACGGACGCGAACTCGCCGACCTCCTGGCCGGCTAGCACGATGGAACGGATGGTCTCACGCCACCGCTCGTCGGACTTCTGCCGCACGGCGGACACCCCCGGGTTCCGCGGCGACAGCGCCCACAGGTCCAGCCACAGCAGCCACCAGCTGCGCGGCTCGGGATCGGTGCCGGGCAGGCACGTCATCGCGACGAGCTCGGTCAGCCGGCCGGCCGCGGACGTAATTTCCTCCAGCCGCTGCAGGCACTCGGCGTACCAGGAGTCCTCTGAGTACCTGACCGCCTCGGTGAGAAGCTGGTCGCGGGTCTTGAAGTAGTAGATGACCAGCGCCGGGCTCGTGCCAGTCCGCTCGGCGACATCGGCGATCCTGGTGTCGGCGTACCCTCGCTCGACGATGACCTCAAGCGCCGCCCGCAGCATCTCCGTTTTCCGCTCGCTCTGTTGGCCCCGCTCGCTGTGCTGGTCGGCTCGCTCGCCTGCGGGGCGCTTCGAGCCGCTGCCTTCCCTCGTCGCTCGTTCCTCGCTGCTCAGTCCAGGCATCGCCGCACCCTCCGGCTCGCTTGCAGGCCGCTCCTCCGTTGCGGCGGACCTTTGTGAGCAATCGTAGCAGTTTCTAGACTGAATGTTCAGTCAGTCTTTCGAGGCACGGTTATCGGAGAGCAGCCGGGCCACGCCGGCCACGCCATCCGGCTGCATCTCTATATATCGACATGATAATGACTAGGCCCAGTCCGCCCGGCCGCCGCTACGATCACTGCGGATAGGGCGGGACGCGTCAAAAATTAACATTCATGGGGCGGGTGGAATCAATGGGTTTTTACCGGAGATCGTCACGTTCGGGGCATGTTGGCATGGCGGGGCGCATGACCAGGAGCGCGCTGGCACGGGCCGCGCTGCTCACTGCCCTGGCCGGCCTCGCGGCCGGCTGCAGCAGCTCCGCGTCCAGCACCGCCGGCTCGGCCACGACCACCACCCCGGCTGCCACGGCCTCCGGCAGCACGGCCACCGCGAGCGCGTCCCCCTCGTTCGTGGACATCGTCGAGCCGTTCGACCCCGGTCACCCGGCCAGGACCGGGTCTGCCCCCGCCAGCTGCACCNNCCGCGCAGGCCGCCCGCTACGCCAGCGCGTCGTCGTCCGGGAAGGCGGCCATCCTGGCTCAGGACAGCGCGTGGCTGGCGGCCCGCACGCCGGTATGCGCCGCGGCCTTCAACACCGGCGGGACCATCGACGGGATCAACGCCGCCATCTGCCTGCTCGACGAGAGCAACGCCCGCCTCGACGCGGTGCAGGGCATCACCGTGCCGGAGGCCAAGCTCAAGGGCACCGACAGCATCGACCCGAACGACCTGTCCTGGTACACCACCCCCGAGGGTTCCCGCATCGCCGAGATCAGCACCCAGGGCGACGCGACCGGCGGCGCCATCGTCGCCTGGGTGATCATCGGCGGGGCCGACGGGTTCGTCGTGAACCCCAAGCAGTTCTACTTCAAGGACGGGTCATTCACCGACGCCGGCCTCGTCGAGCCGCCCAACCCGGACTATCACCGGGTGGCAACCGGCAAGGAGTACCAGTTCTCCATCGACTACTCCACCCTGTCCCACGACCCCAACGCCAACAAGAGCGCCGCGGGCTACCTCTACGCGCCTGGCACCCCGGTCGCCATCTGGCAGTAACCGCGGCGCCCGACCCCTGGCCTGACCCGGTTCGCCGTCATCACCGGCCAAGTCCGTGCGCCAGCAGGCGGTCGGCGTTGCGCATGGCCAGGGCGATGACCGTCTCCATCGGATTGATGCCGATCGGACCGGGGAACAGGCTCGCGTCGGCCACGAAGAGCCCGGCGACCCCGTGGAAGGCCCCGAAGCTGCCGACCACGCCGCGCCGGGGGTCTTCGCTCATCCGCGCGGTGCCCATCAGGTGGATCGAGTACAGCTGCAGGGCCCTCCTGGGTACCGGGCGGGCCAGTAGCCGCTTCATCTCGCCGGGGCTGCGGACCTCGGGGGCGCTGTCGAAGGGGAGCAGCACGCGGCGGGCGCCCGCCGCGAACAGTGCTTCCGCGGTCAGCTCCACGCCGCGGACTACGCGGGCGGCGTCGCGCTCGGTGAGCGAGTAGAAGACCTGCGGGCCGAGGCCAGGCACGTTCCGGACCCGTCCGCTTCCGGTGTCGGTGACCAGCGGTCCCGCGGTGACGATGCGGTTGTAGTCGGCCATCAGCGCGCCGAGTTCGGCGCCGTAGGCCGGCAAGATCCCGGCCAGCATCGTCGGGGTCAGGTTCACCGCGGTCAGCAGCAGTCCCTCCGCCATGAACTCGCGGATCTGGAAGGCCTGGTGAACGCCGTGCCAGCCGGTGACGTCCTCGTCGAAGAACGCGGTCACCATGGCGTTCGGNNACGGTGATCGCCGGGCCCTTGCGGCCGCCGGGACGGACGACATGCCCGGTGATACCGGTGACGGCCGATCCTGACCGGAGGACGCGGTCCACCCGGCAGTCGGCGAACAGCCGGGCGCCCAGCGAGAGCGCCCGCGGCACGCTGGTCACCAGCATCGAGCGCTTGGCGCCGGTCGGGCAGCCGCTGGTGCAGCTGTTCGTGCCCGCGCAGTGCAGCTGGTTGCGGCGGTTCGGCACGATGTGCCAGCCCTTGGCGTCGGCGCCGGCCTTGAATAGCTCCGAATCCCGCCCGATCGTCTCCGGGTCCTGCGGCCCGACGGAAAGCAGTGACTCTACCCGGGCGAAGTACGGGTCGAGCTCCCGCTCGCTGATCGCCAGCACGCCGTCCCGCTCAGCCCAGCGGTCTAGCACCCGGCTCGGCGTCCGCCACGACATGCCCCCGTTGACCACGGTGGACCCGCCGACGCACCGGCCTTCGGCGAAAAGCACGGACGGCCGGCCGATCGCCATCCCGCCCCCGCCGTCCCGGTACAGCGTCCGCAGCGCCCGGCCGGTCTCCGCCGTGAACGACCCGGTCGGGTGATATCCGCCCTCCTCGAGCACGATGACGTCGACTCCGGCCGCGGCGAGCTCGGCGGCCACGGTCGCCCCGCCCGCCCCCGATCCGACGATCACCGCGTCACAGTCGAGATCCAGCTCGCCGGTGATCTCGTCCTGGCTGGTCAGCCCGCTGATAGCGCTCACGGATCGCTCGTGCCCGCCTCGGCCGGCGGCGTGCCCGTCTCGGCCGGCGGCGTGGCCGCCTCCACTGATCCCGTCCGGGCGGTGACCGCCGCCTCACCCGCGCGGATCTGCGGTCCGTAGGCCTCAAGCCGCCGCCGGGACACGGCGGCGATGTAGGGCTCCGGGTCGTAGCCGATCTCCCGCTGCACCTCGGGCAGGTCGTAGTAGCACATGGTGACCACGCCCTTGAGCCGCTGGACCAGCTCGGCCGCGGCGTCGTGCCGCGCCAGGAGCGCCCGGATGTACGCCTCGGCGGTGCGGTCATCCAGCCGGGCCAGCCGGCGGCCCCGGGACGGCGGATACACCCGGGCGCCCTGGTCGACCAGGATCAGCGCGGCGGCCAGAGCCTTCCTGGCCGCCGTCGGCAGCGCGCTCAGCATCAGCCCGAACTCCCGCAGGACCCGTTCGACCCGGTCATCCGCCCGCACCTCGGGCGGGCAGACCACCTCAGCGAACCGCCTGGCCGCCAGCCGGATCGGGGCGCTGAGCCGCGGGTCTTCCCTAGGCAATGCAGTCACCAGGTCATTGTCCCTGACCGGGCCGTCCCGCTCACTCCAGACACCCGCCCGCGTCTAACCTAGGCCTATGCGCAAGCCGATGGCGGGATCACGGCCGGCCCTCGATGGCTGACGCCGACGACGTACGCCGCCTCGCGCTGGCCCTGCCGCACGTGACGGAGATCGACAGCGACGGCTTCGACTTCCGGGTGGCCGGCAAGGGGTTCGTCTGGTCCTATCCGGAGCGCTCGCCCGGCCAGCCGCGCCGTATCCGGACCGACATCGCGGTCCTGTTCGTCGGCGACGAGGCCGAGAAGCAGGCGCTGCTCCTCGGCGAGCCGGAGGTGTTCTTCACCGCGCCTGGCTACGACGGCTGGCCGCTGGTCATGCTCCGGCTGGCGCAGGTGGACGCCGGGCGGCTGGCCGAGCTCGTGACCGACGCGTGGCGGATGCGTGCCCCGGACACCGAACCAGGCTGATCCCCGCACCGCGGTCAGACCTGCCGGTCGCGTCCTTCCCAGTACGGGGCGCGCAGCATGCGCTTGAGTACCTTGCCGCTGGGGTTACGCGGCAGCGCGTCGATGAGGTCGACGGTGCGCGGGCACTTGTAGTGCGCCAGGCGGTCCCGGGTGAATCCGATGATCTCCTGCTCGGTCNNCGCCTTGACGGTCTCGCCCCAGTGGTCATCGGGAATGCCGATCACCGCGACCTCGGCCACCGCGGGGTGCTCGGCCACGGCCTGCTCGACCTCGGGTGAGTAGACGTTCTCCCCGCCGGTGATGATCATGTCCTTGACCCGGTCGGAGATGAACAGGAACCCGCCGTCGTCGATGTGCCCGATGTCGCCGCTGCGCAGCCAGCCCTCGTCGGTGATCGCCTGGGCGGTGTCGTCGGGCCGGTTCAGGTAGCCCAGCATCCGCTGCGCGGAGCGGAACCAGAACTCGCCCGGCTGGCCGGCCGTGGCGTCCTGGCCGGTGGCCGGGTTCACCACCCGCACGTCCATGCCGGGCAGCGCGGTACCCGCCGAGACCAGCCGGTCCGGCCGGGAGGCGTCCCGGTGCGCTTGCGGAGACAACGCGCTGATGACCCCGGCCATCTCGGTCTGCCCGTACACCTGCACGAAGTTCAGCCCGGGCAGCGCCGCCAGCGCCTGGCGCAGTACCGGAAGCGGCATCGGCGCGGCCCCGTAGAGCAGGTATTTCAGCCCGCTCAGCGCCGTGACCGCGGGCTCGCCCCCAGCGAGCAGCGCCGATACCACGGCGGGCACCAAGAACGCGTGGGTGGCCCCGGCCGCGAGCGCCGCCAGCAGCGACGCCGGGTCGGGCTCGCGGGTGAACGTGCTCGGCATCCCGGCATAAAGGCCGAAAAGCGCATAGCAGGTGCCGCCGACGTGGAACAGCGGCATCGCCACCAGGTTGCGGTCACCCGGGCCCATCGGCGCCGCCGGGACGGTGTTCTGGGTGTGCGCGACGATGTTGCGGTGCGACAGCATCACGCCCTTCGGCCGCCCGGTCGTGCCGGAGCTGTACATCACCAGCCACAGATCTTCTCCGGTCACCTCCCGGCTGCGGTCGGCCGGGCGCGCGCCGGCCAGGAACGGCTCATACTCGTCATCCGGCCCGCCCACCACGATCACCTCGGCGACGCGCGGGATCCGGTCCCGGATGGCCTGGACCGCGGGCAGCAACCCGGCCCCGGTAAACAGCACGCTGGCCCCCGAGTCGTTGATCACGTAATCCAGCTCGCCGGCCGCCAGCCGCCAGTTGACCACGGCGTTGGCCGCGCCGAGCAGCCCGGCGCCCAGTGACACCTCCAGGCACGCCGGGTTGTTCTTGTCCAGGAACGCCACCCGGCCGCCGTGCCCCAGGCCCAGCGCGGCCAGGCCGCCGGCGACCCGACGGATCCGGTCGTGCCACTGCGCCCACGTCCACCGCACCTGGCCGTAGGTCAGCGCCTCCGCGTCCGGCTGCACCACCGCCCAGTGCGCGACCGCGTCGGTCATGAACTCCATCTTCGGCNNAGACCGATGAGCTATGACCCACAGGTTGCGGAGCGAATTCGGCGTTTGCTGTCCGGCCGGGACGACGTGGCGGAAAAGAAGATGGTGGGCGGCCTTTCGTTCCTGATCAGCGGCAACATGTGCTGTGGCGTCACCGGAACGGCGCTGATGGTGAGAGTAGGAGCCGATGGCCGTCAGCAGGCCCTCGAGGAGCCGCACGTGCGTCCGATGCGGTTCGCCGGCCGGGATCTGTCCGGCTTCGTCTGCGTCGACCCGGCCGGCTTCGCGGCTGAGGATGCCTTCGCCCGGTGGGTGCAGCGGGGACTCGATTTCGTTGCGCAGCTCCCGGTCAAGCCGGCGTCCTCGCCGCCGGGTTAGATCGCCCGGGCAGTACGCTGGGGGACGTGCTTGTCCAGGTCATCTCCAGCACCACCCGCGAAGGGCGCTTCAGCGAGCGGGCGGCCCGCTGGGTCGGTCAGTCCCTGCGGGCCCGCGCGGACTTCGACGTCGAGCTGATCGACCTGCGCGAGTACCCGCTGCCGTTCTTCGACGCTCCGCCGCCGGCNNAAGGCGCCGCGCGACTACGCGACCGAGGAGGTCGCGCGGCTGGGCCGCACCCTGGACCGGGCTGACGGCTTCATCGTGCTGACCGCCGAGTACAACCACGGCTACCCGGCGGTGCTGAAGAACGCGATGGACTGGACGTTCCCGGAGTGGCAGCACAAGCCGATCTCCTTTGTCGGCTGGGGCAACGTCGGCGGTGCCCGCGCCATCGAGCAGTTGCGGCTGGTCGCCGTCGAGTTCGAGATGGCCCCGCTGCGGCACGCGGTGCATATCCTGCCCGACGTCATGATCGCGGCCCGGCAAGCTGACGAGGTCAGCGACAGCAGTGCGTTCGCGCCCCTCGAGCCGAAGCTGAAACTGCTCGCCGACGACCTCGCCTGGTGGGCCGCGGCGCTCGCGGCCGCCCGGGCCGGCGAGCAGCGCTAGCCCTCGCCGGGGTTGTCGTAGCGGACGGGAGTGGAGTACCGCGGGTCCTGATGGCTGGCCCAGTAGCGGTCCCGCAGCCGCAGGCGGCAGCCGCGTCCGGTNNCCGGCCTCATCGGAGGCGGCCAGGTCGATGACCGCGCTGATGCCCCAGTCGTGGTCGCCCGCCGGGTCATCGAAGATCTGCCGGACGACCCAGCGCCCCGGCTGCTGGTCGATGATCAGCAAGGCCGGTCCGCGGGCGTCCCCGCTGGTGCCGATCTCGTCGTGCACCTCGAAGTACGGCTCAAGCGCGTCGGCCCACGCGTCGGCATCCCATCCGCAGGACGCGTCCAGTTCGCCGAGTTCGGCGTAGTGGCCGAGGGCCGCCAGCCTGACCCGCTGGAACAGCGCGTTGCGCACCAGCACGCGGAACGCCCTGACATTTGCGGTCACCGTGGCGGGCCGCGTCTCCGCCTGCCCGTCCTGATCGGAGTCCAGCGGGTTGCGCAGCCGCTCCCACTCATCGATCAGGCTGGAGTCGACCTGGCGGACGAGTTCGCCCAGCCACTCGATCAGGTCGGTCAGTTCCTCGGTCTTGGCGTCGTCGGGCACGGTCTGGCGCAGGGCCTTGTAGGCGTCGGCCAGGTAGCGCAGCACCAGCCCCTCGGAACGGGATAGCCCGTAGAAACCGACGTACTCGGTGAAGGTCTGCGCCCGCTCGTACATGTCCCGGACCACCGACTTCGGCGATACCTCGTAGTCGGCTACCCACGGATGACCGCGCCGGTAGATGTTGTAGGCGCCCTCGAGCAGTTCCTCGAGCGGCTTGGGGTAGGTGACCGAGTCCAGCAGGTCCATCCGCGTCTCGTACTCGACGCCGTCCGCTTTCATCTGGGCCACGGCCTCGCCCCGCGCCTTGAACTGCTGGGCGGACAGCACCTGACGCGGGTTGTCCAGGGTTGACTCGATGACCGACAGCACGTCCAGCGGATAATCCGGAGCCGAACGGTCCAGGAGCTCGATGGCCGCCAATGCGAACGGCGACAGCGGCTGGTTGAGCGCGAAGTCGAACTGCAGGTCCACGGTGAGCCGGACCGTGCGGCCCTCCTCATCGGGCGCGTCCAGGCGTTCCACCACGCCGCCGGCCAGCAGCGCGCGGTAGATCGCGATGGCCTGGTGGATGTGC
>PMOU01000440.1 GCA_003161205.1 Actinomycetota bacterium
AGCAGCTGGACGGCGAACTCGATGTCCCGCAGCCCGCCCGGGCCGAGCTTGAGCTCGCGCCCGGCCTGGCTGGCCGGCAGCGACTGCTCCACCCGGCGGCGCATGGCCTGCACGTCCTCGACGAAATGCTCGCGGCGGGCCGCCTGCCAGACCATCGGGCCGAGGGCGTCCACGTAGGCCTGGCCCAGCGTCATGTCGCCCGCCACCGGCCGCGCCTTCAGCAGCGCCTGGAATTCCCAGGTCTTGGCCCAGCGCTCGTAGTAGGCCCGGTGGCTGGTCAGGGTGCGGACCAGCGGGCCGGCCCGGCCTTCGGGGCGCAGATTCGGGTCGACCGGGAAGATGCTGCCCTCGGGGGTCGAGCGCGCGCACACGCCGATCAGGCCGGCGGCGAGCCTGCTCGCGGTGGCGAGCGCGGCGGCCTCGTCATCGTCTTTGACCGGTTCGGCCACGAAGATGACGTCGACGTCGCTGGCGTAGTTCAGCTCCCGGCCGCCGCACTTGCCCATGGCCAGCACCGCCAGCCGGCACGGCGCGAAGCCTCCCCGCCGCCCGGCCGACAGCTCAGCCCGGGCTATGGCCAGCGCGGCCTCCAGGACCGCGGCCGCGATGTCGGCCAGTTCCTCGCCCACCGCATCCACGGTCGCGACCCCGGTCATGTCCCGGGCGGCCAGGTGCACGAGACGCCGCCGGTACGCCGCGGCCAGCGCGGCCGTGGGCTCGGTGCCGCTCGCCACCGGTTCCTCGCCGAGCGCGTCCGCGGGCGCCGCGCCGACCGCGCGCAGCATGTCCGTACGCAGCTCGGCCGGATCGGGGCGGCTGACGGTGCCGCGCAGCACCTGGCAGTCGTCCGGGTGCCTGGCCAGATGATCGGCCAGGCCCGCGCTGACGCCCAGCACCGCGGTCAGCCGGTCACGGAACTCCTGCTCGTCATGCAGGGCCGCGCGCAGGGCATCCGGATCGGCGGCGACGTCGAAGATCCTGGCCAGCCCGGTCAGCGCCAGGTCCGGATCGGCGACGGCGGCCAGGGCGGTCACCACCACATCGGTCTTCAGCTGCGCCGCGGCGAGGCCGAGATCGGTGATCAGCAGTCGTTCGGCCCGCGCGGCATCAGCGAAACCCATCCGCGCCAGCCACCCTGCCAGCGTGGTTCGCGAACCACTCACGTCAGCAAAACTAGCTGATCTCCAGCGGTGCCGCTCCCCCGGGCCGAACGAAGCACATCTACCACAACACCAGTCCCGCGCCTGCGCACTGGTTCTCCGGGTAAGCATGTACACCCTGGGCGAACCCGGGCCGCGGCCGGATCGGACGCTCCGGGCGGTGTGGTAGGCATGGGGTCATGGCCGATCTCATTCCCCGCGACGTGCTGTTCGGCAACCCGGAGCGCGTCAGTCCGCATATCTCGCCCGACGGCACCCGGCTAGCGTGGATCGCGCCGCGCGACGGCGTGCTCAACGTCTGGGTCGCGCCGATCGGCGCGACCGGTCCCTCGGGGGTCGACTGGGACGCCGCCACCGCGGTCACCGACGACACCGACCGGGGCGTCCGGGTGTTCGCCTGGGCCCGGGACGGCAGGCACCTGCTGTACCTGCAGGACACCGGCGGGGACGAGAACTGGCGGCTGTACGACGTCGACATGCAGACATTGGCCCGGCGCGACCTGACGCCGTTCGACGGTATCCAGGCGCGGATCATCGCCACCAGCAAGCGGCACCGCAACGAGGTGCTGGTCGGGATGAACCGCGAGAACCCGCAGCTGCACGACGTCTTCAAGCTGGACCTGACCACCGGGGAACTGGACAAGCTGATCGAGAACCCGGGCTACGCCGGCTGGCTGGCGGACGAGGACCTGGTGGTCCGCGCCGCGATCGCCCCGCTGCCCGACGGCGGGTTCGACCTGCTGGTCCGCGACAGCGCCGACGCGGGCTGGCGCACGCTGGTGACGATTTCGGCCGACGACGCCCCGGCCAGCGACGTGCTGTCGTTCAGCGGTGACGGGAGCTCCCTGCTGGCCATCAGCTCGATCGGCACCGACACCGGCCGGCTCGTCAAGATGGACCTCTCCTCCGGCGAGACTCAGGTGCTCGTCGAAGACCCCGAGGCCGACGTCGCGGGCGCGATGCTGCACCCGGACACCCGCGAACCGCAGATCGTCGAGGTGCTCAAGGACCGGATGGAGTACCACGTCCTCGACCCGGCGGTGGAAGCCGACCTGGAGGCCATCCAGGCGCTGCACCACGGCGACCCGCAGCCGGTCGGCCGGGACGAGGCCGACACGACCTGGCTGATCGCGTTCACCGACGACGCCGGGCCGGTGCAGTACTTCTCCTATGACCGGCCCACCCGGACCGGCAGCTTCCTGTTCTCCAGCCGTCCGGAGCTGTCGCGGTACCACCTGGCCCAGATGGAGCCGTTCTCGTTCAAGGCCCGGGACGGGCTGACGATCCACGGATACGTCACCTTCCCGCCCGACGGCGGCCGGGAAGGCCTGGCCACGGTGCTCAACGTGCACGGCGGGCCGCAGGCCCGCGACACGTGGGGCTGGGATCCCGAGGCNNCAGTGGCTGGCCAACCGGGGGTACCTGTCCGTTCAGGTGAACTACCGGGGCTCGACCGGCTACGGCAAGTCGTTCGTGGCCGCCGGTGACCGCGAGTGGGGCGCCAAGATGCACGACGACCTGCTGGACGCGGTCGCCTACGTGGTCGATCAGGGCTGGGCCGATCCGGACCGGGTGGCGATCTACGGCGGTTCCTACGGCGGCTACGCGGCCCTGGTCGGCGCGGCGTTCACGCCGGATGTGTTCCGCTGCGCGGTGGACATCGTCGGCCCGTCCAACCTGCAGACGCTGCTCGAGACGATCCCGCCGTACTGGAAGCCGATGGTGGCGCAGCTGTACAAGCGGGTCGGCAATCCGGAGACGGACCAGGAGTTCCTGTGGTCGCGCTCGCCGCTGTCCCGGGCACGTGACATCCGCATCCCGCTGCNNCGGGTCAAGCAGGCCGAGTCCGAGCAGATCGTGGCGGCGCTGGAGCAGGCCGGGATCGACCACGAGTACATGCTCTTCCCTGATGAGGGGCACGGCTTCGCCAAGCCGGCCAACCGGCTGAAGTTCTACGCCGCGGCCGAGCGCTTCCTGGCCCGGTATCTCGGCGGCCGCTTCGAGGAGTAGGCGCTTCGGTCAGAGCATGGGAAGGTAGCGGCCCAGCTCGTATTCGGTGACCTGACGGCGGTACTCCTGCCACTCCTCGCGCTTGTTGCGCAGGAAGAAATCGAAGACGTGCTCACCCAGCGTCTCGGCGACGAGCTCGCTGTCCTGCATGACCTTGATGGCCTGGTCCAGGTCCTGGGGCAGCGGCCTGATACCGAGCGCGCGGCGCTCGGCGGAGGTCAGCGCCCACACGTCGTCCTCGGCGCCGGGCGGCAGCTC
>PMOU01000633.1 GCA_003161205.1 Actinomycetota bacterium
TGTTCGGCTGGGTGGAGACCAAGGTGCCCGAGCCGATGTTCCGGCTGAGCCTGTTCAAGATACGCGCGTTCACCGCCGGGAACATCGCGGGCCTGCTGGGTGCGCTGGGCCGGGGCGGCCTGCAGTTCATGCTGATCATCTGGCTGCAGGGCATCTGGCTGCCGCAACACGGTTACAGCTTCGCCCGGACCCCGCTATGGGCCGGCATCTACATGGTCCCGCTGACCATCGGGTTCCTGCTGCTCGGGCCGATCTCCGGGATCTTGTCCGACCGCTTCGGCGCCAGGCTCTTCGCCACCGCCGGCCTGATCATTTCCGGAGTGGTCTTCCTGCTCCTGGAACTGCTGCCGATCAACTTCAGCTACATCTGGTTCGCCGTGCTGATCTTCNNGCGGGGCGCGGGCGCGGGGATGCTCAACACCTTCCAGAACTCGGCCATGGTGCTGTCGATGGGCCTGTTCTTCACCATCGTCACCCTCGGGCTCGCCTCCCGGCTGCCGAGCCACCTGTACAAGGGGCTCGTCGCCGCCGGGGTCGACCCCAGCGCCGCCCACCTGGTGGCCAACGAGCCGCCGATCGGCAGCCTGTTCTCGGCCTTCCTCGGCGAGAACCCGATCGCCGAACTACTCGGCCCGACCGGCGCGCTCAGCAAACTGTCGCCCAGCCAGGCCGCCTACATCACCGGCCGCTCGTTCTTCCCCAAGCTCATCGAGGCGCCGTTCGCGGCGGGCCTGCACCTGGCGTTTACCTTTGCCGCCATCGCGACCGCGATCGCTGTCATCGCCTCGGCCCTGCGCGGCCGCCGCTACCTGCATAGCCCGGCCGAGCCCATCTCCGAGGAACTGGCCGAGGGCGCCGCTGAGACGGCGGGCCTGGTCGGCCTGGACGAGACCGCCGCGCTGCCCGGCGGCAACGGCAACGGCAACGGGACCGCCCGGACGCGCGAGCACGGCGGGAACGGCGTCCACGTCGCCTCGGCGAGTTCTGGTGCTGACACCGAACTCGGCACCTCAGCCGAGAACGTCTGATCAGGTTGAGCACGACTGCTGGTAGCTCGGCCACGGCACCCGCCGCAGGCGAGCAGCGATCCGGGCCGGAGCAGGCGGACGGCAGGCCGCTGCTCGGCATCGGAGCCGCCGCGGCCCAGGCCGGTGTCTCGGAGCGGGCGCTGCGTTACTACCAGCAGCTCGGCCTGATCACCCCGTGCGCCAGCACGCCGGGCAGAATGCGCCGCTATTCCGAGGACGACCTGGCCCGGGTGGCGCGCATCCGCCAGCTCCAGGTCCTGCTCGGCCTCAACCTAGACGAGATCGCCGTCGTGCTGCGCAACGAAGACCGGATGGCCCAGATCAGGCGCAGCTACCACCATGAGCAGACCAGCGACGCCGAACGCTGGGAGCTCGTCCGCGAGAACCTGGGCCTGCAGCACGACCTCCGGGCGACGGTGGAGGCCAAGCGGGTCGCGATCGAAAGTTTCCTGGCCGACCTGGACGCCCGGATCGCCCGCTCCAACGACCTGCTGACCCAGATGACCGATGGCCCGCTGACCGCCCCGGCCTAACAGATAACGCATGATCCGCGCCGGGGATTCGACGCAGTCGGCGATGAACCGCAGGAAGCCGCCTGCGGTCTGGCCATCACAGACCCGGTGATCGAAGGACAGCGTGAGCTGGGTCAGGTGCCGGGCGGCCAGCTGACCGTTCACGATCCATGGCCGCTCGATGATCCGGCCGATACCCAGGATCGCCACCTCGGGATGGTTAATGATGGCGGCCGAGCCGTCCACACCGAAGACCCCGTAGTTGTTGACCGTGAAAGTCCCGCCGGTGAGTTCGGCGGGCCTGAGCGTGCCTTGCCTGGCGCGCAGCGTATAGTCGGCGAGCGCGGCGGACAACTGCTCCAGGGTGCAGCCGTGGGCGTCGGGAACGAGCGGTACCAGCAGGCCGCGATCGGTCTGCGCGGCGAAGCCGAGATGAACCGAGGACCCCATCACGATCGTGTCGTCTTCGACCTTCGCATTCAGCTCGGGATAACGGCGCAGCCCCAGTATGACGAACCGGGATAGCAGTGCGAGCAGGCTGATCCTGGGCTCGGCGGCGGCGGCGTTCAGCGTCGCGCGGAGCTGGAGCAGCTCGGTGGCATCCGCATCCACCCAGACGGTCGCCTCAGGGATCTCCCGGCGCGACCGGCTGAGCTTATCGGCCGTGATCTTGCGGATGCCCTGCAGCGGTATCCGGGTGACCTGCTCAGTCCCGGCGGGCCGGGCCGCGATCGCCCTTTCGACGTCCTGCCTGGTGATCAGGCCATCACGGCCTGATCCGCTGATGGCGGCGAGGTCGAGGCCGGCGTTCCGCGCGAGCCGCCTGACGATCGGGGAGACAACGGGGACACGCCCGGCGGAGCGGGCGGGGCGTGCCGCGATCGGAGCCGGCGGGTCATCTGGCGCGGGCCGCCGCCGGCGAGATCGCGCGTCCGTGGTGCCGTAGCCGACGAGGACGGCGCCACTCTCGCCATCGGCGTGGGAACCGGCCCGGTCATCGCTCACCGTGATGAGCGGATCCCCGACGGCGAGCAGGTCTCCCGGCCCGGCGTGCAGTTCCGCCACCCGGCCGGCGAACGGAACCGGGATCTCGACCACCGCCTTGGCTGTCTCGACCTCCACGACGTCCTGATCGACCGTGACGAAGTCCCCTACCTGAACGTGCCACGACACGATCTCGGCTTCGGTCAGGCCTTCGCCCAGATCCGGGAGAACGAAGGCGGCCATCTAACCGGCCGCCTCGGTGAGGGTGCCGGTGTCCTGCCATTGCAGCCGGTCCATCGCGTCCAGGATGCGATCGACGCTCGGCAGGTGGTAGTGCTCCAGGCTCGGCGGAGGGTACGGGATGTCGAATCCCGCTACCCGCAAGATCGGGGCCTCCAGGTAATGGAAGCACTGTTCGGACAGGCGCGCCGCTACCTCCGCGCCGTAGCCGCAGAAGCGGCTGGCCTCGTGCACGACGATGGCCCGGCCGGTACGCCTGACGGAGCCGGCGACGGTCTCGTCGTCAAAAGGAGAAAGGCTCCGCAGGTCGATGACCTCGACGCTGCGGCCCTCGTCCGCGGCCGCCTCGGCGGCCTCCAGCGCCGTGGCCAGCGCTCCGCCGTAGGCGATCAGCGTGACATCGGAACCTGGCCGACGCACCAGGGCGCGGTCCATGGGGATGCCGCCCTGCGCTGAGACGACCTCCTTGGACCAGTAGCGGCGCTTAGGTTCCAGGAAGATCACCGGGTCGGGGCACTCGATCGCCTGCCGCAGCAGGACGTAGGCATCGGCCGGCGTCCCCGGCGTGACGACCCGGAGGCCGGGCGTATGGGTGTAGTACGCCTCGGACGAGTCGCAGTGGTGTTCTACGCCGCCGATGCCGCCGCCGTAGGGAATCCGGATCACGATGGGCAGCTCGACCTGGCCCCTGGTGCGGTTGCGGAGCTTAGCCAGATGGCTGGTGATCTGCTCGAAGGCCGGATAGGCGAAGGCGTCGAACTGCATCTCGACGACCGGGCGCAGGCCGTTCATGGCCATGCCGATGGCGGTGCCGACGATGCCGGACTCAGCGAGCGGCGTGTCGAATACCCGGGTCTCCCCGAATGCCCCGGCCAGCCCGTCCGTGACCCGGAACACGCCACCGAGCGTCCCGACATCCTCACCGAAGACCAGGACCGAGTCATCCTCGCCCAGCGCGTCGGACAGCGCCTGGTTCAGGGCGCTCGCCATGGTGACGACCGACCCGGGCGCCAGCCCCCGGTCGTGCTCCGCGAGCGTCGTCATCCCTCGTCCCCCCTCTGCCGTGAACTGGCGAGCTCGGCGGCCAGTTCACGCTGCTGCCTGCGCAACTCCGGAGTTGGCTGGGCGTAGACGTAGCGGAACAGCTCATCCGGATCGTGGCTGGTGTCGGTGTTCATCCGCTGCCGCAAGGCGGCCGCGGCGGCGTCAGCCTCGGCGTCGGCGATGGCGATGGCGGTCTCGTCGAGCAGGCCGCGACGACTCAGGTACTCCCGGAGCCGGGTGACCGGGTCGCGCGCGAGCCAGCTATCGACCTCCTCGCGGGAGCGGTAACGGCTGGCGTCGTCGGCGTTGGTGTGAGCTTCCACGCGGTAGGTGAGCGCCTCGATGAGAACCGGGCCGCCGCCAGCCGCGGCCGACGTCACCGCACGCTGTACCACCGCGTAAACGGCGGCTACGTCGTTGCCGTCCACCACCGTCGCGGGAACTCCGTAACCGATGCCCTTGCAGGCCAGCGAGGGAGCCGCGGTCTGCTTGGACAGCGGGACGCTAATCGCGTATCCGTTGTTCTGGATGAGGAAGACTACCGGCGACTTCCAGACGGCCGCGAAATTCAGGGCCGCGTGCGTGTCGCCCTCACTGGTCGCGCCGTCGCCGAGCATGACCAGGGCGACCGTGTCCTCGCCCTTGATCACGGCCGCGCGGGCCAGTCCCACGGCGTGCAGGGTATTGGTCGCCAGCGGCGTGCACTGGGGTGCCACCCGGTGCTGGTAAGGGTCGTAGCCGCTATGCCAGTCTCCGCGCAGCAGGGTCAGGACCTGGACCGGGTCCACGCCGCGCGCGGTCACGGCCATCGAATCGCGGTAGGTCGGAAACAGCCAGTCCTGCGGACGCAGAGCCGCCACCGCGCCGATCTGGCATGCTTCCTGGCCGCGCGCGGATGGGTACACCGCGAGTCGCCCCTGCTTGGTCAGCGCGGTCGCCTGCGCGTCAAACCGGCGGCCGAGCACCATCATCCGGTGCAGGGCCAGGAGAACGTCATCGTCGGGCATGGCGAAGTCCTCGCCGGGGACAGCGCGGCCTGCGGCGTCCAGCAGCGTGACCGGAGTCTGGCGAGGCAGCAGCCGCTCAGGTGTCACGGGGACGGTCGCCATCTGCGCTCCTCTTCGGGAGGTGCAAGTGGCACCGATCATGCGCCGTACTAAGTTATATGTCTAGATCGAATCGTAAAATCTAGACGAGTATGCCGGTTCTTGTTACTATTCTCGACAAATGGCCTCCTCCGATCAGGCAGAAGCAGCGCCCGCTGGACAGGTTGTCCCGCTAGATGATGTTGATCTGCGGCTGCTGGAAGAGCTCCGGCAGGACGGCCGGCTATCCATGCGAACACTAGCGGAGCGGGTCCATATCTCCCGGGCAGGGTGTTACGCACGGGTGGAGCGCCTGCGGCGCGAGAAAGTCATCACCGGCTTTACCGCGGTGATCGATCCGCGCCGTCTCGGGCCGTCCCTGTCGGCTCACATCTACCTGCGGATCCGGCAGCACTCGTGGAAGGACGTACGCCATGAGCTGGCCCGCATCGCGGAGATCGAGCACGGCCAGCTGGTAACCGGAGAAAATGACATCGTGCTCTTTGTCCGCACTCGTGATGCCGAGAGCTTGCGAGCGCTCGTGCTGGACCGGCTGCAGACAATGGACGGGGTCCTATCCACCCACACCGTCCTGGTCTTCGACGAGCTCTAAGCTGACGAAGCCGGCCGCATACGTGCTCACGGGGTCAACTGTGTGCGGTGCTCATCTCCCGCGGTTCTGCGCCGCGCCGTGACGAGAGCCGCGGCTGTGCTAGCGCGAATCGGCCGCCCGAGTCGTTCATAAATGGCCTGGTATTCACGTTCAAGGGCTTGACGTTGGCCCGGTGAAAGCCGGGCGTGAAACGACATCGTCCGCATGAGCGCATTGACCTCTTCGGCAGTGTGCTCGACGAGCTGTGGCATGACTGCCACCTGAACATCACCGAACAAGCGGCCGGCATAGCCTTGCCCTATGTCGTAGCTGCCGAGCCACGCCCATACCTCGGAGACGTTGCCACGGCGTTGCTCCATCCCGGCGAGCGTGGCGTCGAGATCCCTGTAGGTCGGCCAGGTAGCGGCAACGTCCGGGGCGATCCTTCTTATCGCAGCAAGCGCTGCTTCCTGATCTGGCTTGCTGCGCGGCTCCTCAAGTCCGCAGTATTGCACGAGGGCGAGCGTTCCACCGGGGACAAGCACGTCAGCCGTCTTCTGCCAGCTAACCTTGGGGTCGATCCAGTGAAACGCCGAAGCAGAGAACACGGCCTGGAACTGCTCGCGGGGAAGCAAGGCATCCTCGAACTGGGCGTTGACGAACTCCACCTCCCCGGCACCCTCCAGGTTCTGCCTGGCCAGTGCTATGAGGCTCGCGCCGGGTTCGAGTGCTGTGACGTGCAGGCCGCGAGCGACGAGGCCGCGCGTCAGCTGGCCGCTTCCACACCCGACCTCCAGCACATGATCACCGCTGCTGATCCCCGCGACCCGGCAAGCCTGGTCGATGAGTTCGTCAGGATAANNCGGTCGTACTCAGCCGCGATCTCATCGAAGACCTTGCCGTAACGACGTGCCGTGGATTCTGGTGGCCGTGTCATTCATTGGCCTCCGTTCATGCGCAGGCGGCAATTTCCTGGTGAGCGGACGCGGCGACCCCCGGGCCAGTCTCGTGAGCCAACCCTAGTCGTGTCACGTGCGGCGCGCCTTGGATCGGGACGTCAGGTCATCCGTGCGGGCACCGGCTGCTGGGCCAGCCGGATGGCCGCTCGGGCCAAGGCCGCTCCCACGCCCTGGCCGCGCACCGACTCGTCGACAACCACGCCTTCGATCGACGGTCGAAGACCTGTGGCAATCGGGAAGGTCACTAGCGTCAGCATGCCGACAATCTCGCCGCCCGCACGCGCCAGGACAAGACTGTTGCCCTCCCGGGTAACGACCCGCTTCAGGGCATCAGCGTCGAGCGGCGACGCTGACTTCGACCGCTGCCGGAGCAGGCGGTTGATCGCGCTCAGATCCCTGTCGCTCACTTCATGGGCAACTTCCACATCGACGCTCATGGTGATAACTCTAACGTCTAACGCCTACCCAGCGTGTCTAACTGTTTCCAAGGAGTGACGCCCATCTATTCCGGGGCTGAGCTGAGTGTGGCTCCGGTGGCAGCAATAAGCCCCTCGCGGATCAGGCGAAGGGCTTCTGAGCTGGGCGCGCTCGGAGGGACTCGAACCCCCAACCTTCTGATCCGTAGGAGTGGGCACGTCGTCCAGAACTGTCCATGGCGGGCTGTACGCTGGGCCGACATTCCAGAGCTGTCCGCACGGGACAGGCGTTATCCAGTGGCTTGACAGCAGGTTTGGCAGCAGTCGGCAGGGGCCTAGGACTGGCCAGGTTTCAGCCTGGGGCTCCCCATCGCTGCTGGGCGGCCTGGCGGGTGATTCCGAGCCGGGAGCCGATCTCGGCCCAGGAGTAGCCGCGCGTGCGCAGGCCCGTGACTGCCTCGGCGATGGCGGTGTCGATCTCGTCGGCCAGGCCGGTTATGAGGGCCAGGGCCTCAAGGTCACCGTCGCCGACCCGGCGGGCGTAGGCGAGCAGGATGCGCCGGACGAATGCGCTGTACTCGTCGTTCTCGACCCGGCGTCGTGGCCGTTTCGATGTCAACCCGGCCTTGACAGTTCCCGACTGGAGAGCAGGCCCGATGGTGATGTGCTGGCTGCCTGGCTGACGAGGTGCAGCGGCGCTGTACGTGTCCCTTGGCTCCGCCGTTGTCGGCGGCGATCGTTACTCAGTCGGGCCGGCTTCTCATCCTCCTCGCCGTCTTCTGTAGCTTGCGGTGGGGCGAGCTCGACGCGCTCCGCGGGCGCCACATCGACCCGGCCACGTAACGGGTACGAAACCCAAGGCGGCCACTCGTGACATCGCCCGGTAAGCGCTACCGACCTGGGCCTTCACGGTGGAGCGGGTGACGGTGAGCGGGTGACGGGAATCGAACCCGCATTATCAGCTTGGGAATCCGCACCATTTGGCCTTAGATTTCACCTGACGTGCGGCGCGACCTACTCGTGAGTGACCGTGAGACACCCTTGATCACCGGGGTTAATGGCCCGCTAATGGCCCGGCCGCTCGGGCACAGAGATACGGGCGTGCATATGCTGTCGCTTCCGTTCGTGCGGGTCTAATGTCAAGTCATGGCGCAGATTGTGGTGGTCGGGGGCGGAGTAGTCGCGCTGGGGACCGCTATGCTCCTGGCGGATGACGGTCATCGCGTCGTCGTGCTGGAGCGGGACCCGGAGGGGCCGCCGAGTGACCCCGTGGAGGCCTGGGAGCGCTGGCAGCGCCCGGGGTTGAATCAGTTCCGAATGGCGCATGCTTTCATGGGCGGGTTCCGGGCGGTTGTTGACGCCGAGCTGCCTGAGGTCGCCAAGGCACTGCAGGCTGCTGGCGGACTGCGGCTGAATTTCATCCGCGACGTGCTGCCCGTGCAGATGAGCGGCGGCTGGCAGGACGGCGACGAACGCTTCGAGTGGCTGACTGGCAGGCGCGTCCTGGTGGAAGCGGTGCTTGCCGCGGCGGCCGAGGCGACCCCGGGGGTGGAGGTCCGCCGCGGCGTGGCCGTCGCGGGCCTCAGTAGCGGCGCTTCGGCACAGACTGGCGTCCCGCATGTGACCGGAGTGCGAACGAAGGACGGCGAGTCCATCTCGGCTGACCTGGTGGTGGACATGAGCGGACGGCGGTCAGCCCTGCCGGCGTGGCTCCAGGACATCGGCGCACGCCTTCCCGGCGAGGAGATAGAGGACAGCGGGTTCCTGTACTTCGGGCGGCACTTCCGTTCGGCCAACGGGTCGGTGCCGCCGATGTTCGGACCGGCCCAGATTCACTGGGGTACGATCTCGTCGCTCACCTTGCCCGCCGACAACGGGACCTGGGCTGTCGTGGTGGTGACCGGCTCCAAGGACACGGCGCTGCGGTCCATGCGCGAGGCAGACCGCTGGGAAGCGGTGGTTCGCAGCCTTCCGCTTGTCGCCCATTGGCTGGACGGGACTCCGATCGATGACGGCGTTCAGGTGATGGCCAGGCTGGAGGATCGCCATCGCGATTTCGTGGTCGACGGGAATCCGGTCGCCACGGGCGTGGTGGCCGTAGCCGATTCCTGGGCATGCTCTAACCCCGCGAACGGTCGTGGCGCGTCGGTCGGCATGCTGCACGCCCTGACGCTCCGGGATCAGTTGCGCGTGGCTGGCCTTGATGATCCGGCGGCGTTCGCCGAGGCGTTCTACGCCGCTACCGCCGAGACAGTCGAGCCGTGGTACCGCGCGACCCTCGTCAGTGACCGGCACCGGCTCGGCGAGATCGAGGCCGGCATCCGGGGCGTGGCCTACGACTCACGGGACGCCGCGTACCAGCTAGAGA
>PMOU01000155.1:0-2089 GCA_003161205.1 Actinomycetota bacterium
GGCTGACGCGGGTACCCCCGAGCTCGCGTCAGCCGCCCCTCCGTCCGACGGGCCCCGCCGGGAACGCGCCGGCGACCGGGCCGATACCGGGGATCGGCTCCGCTGGCGGGATTTCCGCCGGGGGTGGCGGTAAGCCGACTACTCTGCACACCCTGTTGCGGGTAGCGTTCANNGTGACGGTAAGCCGACTACTCTGTGCACCGGGTTGCGGGTAGCGTTCACGTATGACGACGATCCAAGCGCCGTTCGGCCCGATGATCACGGCGATGATTACCCCCATGAACCCCGACGGGACCGTCGACTACGACGGGGCCGCCCGCCTCGCCGACTACCTTGTCACCGACATGCGCAACGACGGGCTGGTACTGAACGGGACCACGGGTGAGGCGCCGACCACCACCGATGCGGAGCAGGAACGCCTGCTCAAGGTGGTGCTCGAGGCGGTCGGCACCCGTGCGAAGGTGGTCGCGGGGGTCGGGACCAACGCGACCTCGCACACCATTGAGCTGGCTCGTGCCGCCGAGCGTGCCGGGGTAGACGGCCTGCTGGTCGTCACGCCGTACTACAGCAAGCCGCCTCAGCCCGCGATCGAGGCCCACTTCATCGCGGTCGCCGACGCGACCGGGCTGCCCGTGCTCATCTATGACATCCCCGGCCGAACCGCCGCGGCGGTCGACACCGAGACCTTGATCCGGCTGGCCGCCCACCCCAGGATCATCGGGGTCAAGGACGCCAAGGACGACCCGGGNNCGTGCTGGCCAGGACCGACCTGGCGTATTACTGCGGCACCGACATGCTGAACCTGCCGTGGCTTTCCCTCGGCGCCGTCGGCTTCGTCAGCGTGGTCGGCCACGCGGTGGGGGACCGGCTGCGCGAGATGATCGACGCGTTCGGCGCGGGCGACGTGATCCGTGCCCGGCAGATCCATTACGAGCTCATCCCGGTGTACACCGGGATGTTCCGCAACCAGGGAGCGGTCATGACCAAGGCGGCGCTTGACTTGCTCGGCCAGCCGGGAGGCGCGGTACGCGCCCCGCTGCTGGCCGCCACCGAAGCGGAACGGCATCAGCTGACGCTGGACCTGACCGCGGGCGGCGTGAAGCTACCGGGGACAGTGCCACAGGCGGCCGGTCTGGCCGGGACCGTGCTGCCAGGGAGCGGCGCGTGAGCCACCCGCATCCGGACCTCGCCCAGCCGGCCGCGCTTGCCCCGGATGGCCTGCGCATCGTCCCGCTCGGCGGTCTCGGCGAGATCGGCCGGAACATGACGGTCTTCGAGTATCGCGGCCGTCTGCTCATCGTGGACTGCGGCGTGCTGTTCCCCGATCCCGACCAGCCCGGCGTGGACCTGATCCTGCCCGACTTCGAGTATCTGGAGGGCAGGCTCGACCAGGTCGAGGCCCTCGTCATCACGCACGGTCACGAGGACCACATCGGCGCCATTCCGTACCTGCTCAGGAAGCGCGCCGACATCCCGCTGGTGGGCTCGAAACTGACCCTGGCCATGGTCAGGAGCAAGCTGTCCGAACACCGCCTGGACCCGGTCACGGTCGAAGTGGTCGAGGGAAACCACGGCTCGTTCGGGCCGTTCGACTGCGAGTTCTTCGCGGTCAACCACTCGATCCCGGACGCGCTCGCCGTGGCCATCCGGACACCGGCCGGGCTGGTCCTGCACACCGGCGACTTCAAGATGGACCAGCTGCCGCTGGATGGCAGGCTCACCGACCTGGCCGGTTTCGCGCGGCTCGGCAGCGAGGGCGTCGATCTGCTGATGGCCGACTCGACCAACGCCGAAGTGCCCGGCGTGGTCACCTCGGAGCGCGAGATCGCCCCGGTGCTCGACGAGATCTTCACCAATACCAAGCAGCGGATCATCGTCGCCTGCTTTGCCTCCCACGTGCACCGGGTGCAGCAGGTGCTCAACGCCGCCGTCAAGCACCGGCGCAAGGTNNGCGCTGTCCCGGATGGCCGGCCGCGACCACCCGATCAGGATCGCCGCCGGTGACACGGTCATCCTCGCTTCGTCGCTCATCCCCGGCAACGAGACCTCGGTGTACCGGGTGATCAACGGGCTCACCCGGCTGGGCGCG
>PMOU01000155.1:2123-3022 GCA_003161205.1 Actinomycetota bacterium
CATCTGCGGGCGCACGCTCACCTCGCCTCGCTGTCCGGCGTGCACGACAACAACATCGTGATCGCCGAGGACGGCGTGGTCGTTGACCTGGTGAAGGGGCAGGCCTCGGTGGCCGGCGCGGTGCCGTGCGGCTACGTCTACGTGGACGGGCTCACCGTCGGCGAGGTCACCGAGTCNNCAGCTCAAGGACCGGCGCATCCTCGGCGAGGAAGGCTTCGTCTCGATCGTGATCGTGGTCGACGCCAACTCGGGCAAGATGGTGGCCGGCCCGGAGATCCACGCCCGCGGCTCCGGCATCGACGAGGCCTCCTTCGGCGAGGTCCGGCCCAAGATCGAGGAAGCCCTGGCCGCGGCCGCCGCCGACGGCATCACCGACGCCCGCCAGATCAGCCAGCTAGCCCGCCGCATCGTCGGCAAGTGGGTCAGCGACAACTACCGCCGCCGCCCCATGATCATCCCCGTAGTAATCGAGGCCTGACGCACGCCCCAACCGGTCTTCCGTCCCACCGGCCCCATCTATCGCAAGGTTCTCCAGCATCCAGCACCACGCTCGCGGCCCTGGCCGCCAGAGCGGCACAACGATGGTCCCTTGGTGTTGCTGCCACAACACCTATGGTCCATCGTTGCGAACAGAGCACAGTAAATTTGTACGAAAAATAATAGTTTAGGGATGTTTGTCAGTATTTGGCGGCTGGTCATTTTGTCGGACTCTGTCCGCATGATGCAGGCATGGCAACAACGCGACCTAGCCAACACTCACTTGACCGGATTCTTAGCCAGCAGCTTGAGGTGATTTCACGCCGTCAAGCCCTGGCGGCTGGCGTTACCGTCAACGCGCTGCGGCATCGTCTTCGTGCCGGAGGACCGTGGCGCCGGCTGCTGCCCGGCGTGTACATCGC
>PMOU01000590.1 GCA_003161205.1 Actinomycetota bacterium
AACCGGCTGGACGCGGCCGTCTGCTGCGGGACTTCCGCGGTCTACCGGCGGGCCGCGCTGGAGCCTCAGGGCGGCCCGACACTCATCCCTTACGCCGAAGACGTGCACACCGGGCTTGATGTACGCCGGGCCGGCTTCTCCCTGGTCTACATCCCGGTCTTGCTCTCGACCGGAATCTGCCCGGATAACCTCGACGCGTTCGTGCGGCAGCAATACCGCTGGTGCTCCGGAAACGTGGGCATCGTGTTCTCCAGGCGGCTGTGGTCGATCCCGATGGGGATTCCGGCCCGGTTGACATACATCTCCGGCTTCTTGTACTACGCCTACACGGCTCTGCTGACGTTCTTCGGGCCTATCATCCCCGTCGTCATGCTGGCTTTTCTTCCCGGCCAGGTACGGCTGCGGAACTTCATCGTCTTGCTCCCGGCGATGCTCACCGGCTTCGCGCTCTATCCCCTGTGGCACCGTGCCCGCTATGGGCCGCAGATCTGGCCGCTGGGCATCGCCCGCGGCTGGGCGCATGTGTTCGCCATCTGGGATGGCGCCTGGGGCAAGTCGATGAGCTGGCAGCCGACCCGGACTCCCGGAAGTTCGCTGCGCCGCTTCCGGATCGGGGTCAGGTGGTGGAGCGGCAGCATGGCCGTGTTGTGGCTGGCTCTGGCCATCTGGCGGATGGCGGCCCTTGGCTCTCCGCAGTTTGCGGTCCTGTTGTTCTTCGGCGTGCTCAACCTCGCCGTCGTGAGCCGCGTGATCTTCCCCGGAGCCACGGCAGCATGAGATCGCGCCTGGTCATGATCCTGGCTGTCGCGCTCGCAGCGGTTGCTGTTGGCGTGGCGGGTATCCGCCTCGCCAGGTCCTACCCCGCTCCCCCGCCGGCGGCCCATGCCACCCTCGCCACCCAACAGGCCGCCTACCTAGGCGTTTACGAGCCTGGAGCACCACCCGCCTACGGCCCGATCGCGAGCTTCGCAGAGGTGGCCGGCAGGCAGCCAAATCTTGTTGAGTATTACAGCGGCTGGGCTGAGGCGTTCGATACGTCCTTCGCTCAGATGATGGACAAGCACGGCATGACCCCCTTCGTCCAGATCGATCCGACGGACGCCTCGATCGCGCAGATCGCGTCCGGCGCCTACGACCCCTACCTGCGTGCGTATGCCGACAGCGTCCGCGACTTCCGGCATGCCGTCGTCATCGGCTTCGGGCACGAGATGAATGCCAGCTGGTACTCGTGGGGATACGGGCACGTCCCGCCCGCGACGTTCGTGGCGGCCTGGCAGCATATCGTGACGCTATTTAAAGGCGAGGGCGCGGAGAACGTCACCTGGCTGTGGACGGTTCAGGCGGACGAACCGAAGACCGGCCCGATCGCCTCATGGTGGCCCGGCGCGCAATACGTCACCTGGGTCGGCATCGACGGCTACTACTCCCACGCCTCCGACACCTTCAACAGCGTCTTCAGCAAGACCATCGCCCAGGTGCGGACGTTCACCAGCTGGCCGATCCTGCTGTCGGAAACCGCCGTCGGAACCCAAGATGACCCGGTCCAGAACATCCAAAACCTGTTCAACGGCATGCTTCGCTCCAAAACACTCGGACTCGTGTGGTTCGACAAGGATCAGCAAGGCATGGGCGCCGACCAGCAGCAGGACGATCAGGACTGGCGACTCGAAGGGGACTTCCCGGCCGAGGCTTCGTTCCGTCTGGTCACGCGTGAGGACCTAACAGCAAACCCTCCCGCAGGCTAGCCAAGGGCATCGGCACATGGACGGGATTGGCCAAATCGGACAGAACTCCCTAATACGTACATGTGCCACAAATACTCACCGTGCGCACTTAGTCGCTTATAGCCGATGGGACGCCAGCGTGCCCCCCTTTCCGCATTACCGGAAAAATTATCAAACAGTCCTCTTCTCGAGGAAAAAAACTGTATGTTTTTTGTAGGCAGTAACTTTGCCTTGGGGGGATTCAACTACGTAACGTTACATGATAAATACCTTAAGCGAGTTGGAGCCACACGATGCCCCCAGCATTTCGTATACAACCTATGGGTTATTGTCAATGCGCCAAATCGGCGGATCCTCCTGCACCGCGGCCGACTGAAGGCATCCCCCCGAAATGGCAGCCAGAAGCGCCGGCAGCTGCAGCCCGAGGGTGATCCGCAGCCAGCATTCGAGAGATGCCGGACGGTTCGGACATACGAACGCTGTCGGGCAATTCGGAGTAGCCGGGCACCCGGTCAGCGTCAGGCTCGCACAAGCTGCGCCACTCACTGCTGTCAGGCAAGATCATGACGGCCAGGTGCAGATCTCAGGTCACGCGAGGCAACCTGGTGCGCGCAGCCGAGTACCCTCGCTATGGCCGCTTTTCGCGGTTCTAGCCGCCCAAATCATGCTGTCAGGCCGGCTTATCTGGTCTAACACGGCATACCAGGACGAGGCCCTTTACCTCCGGGCTGGACACATGGAATGGGCGCGGTGGCTGCACCAGGCACCCATCCCGAACTTCCCCGCGTATTTCTCTGGGGCACCGGTCATCTACCCGCCACTTGGTGCTCTCGCGGACAGCGTCGGAGGCCTTGCTGCCGCCCGTATTTTGTCGCTGCTCTTCATGCTCGGAGTGACGAGCCTTCTGTGGGCCACCACAGTCCGGCTATACGGACAGCGGGCTGCGCTCCTCGCCACAGGATTGTTCGCTACCCTTGCTGGCACGCAGTTCCTCGGCGCCTTCGCGACCTTTGACGCGATGGCGCTGTTTCTGCTCGCCCTAGCCGCATGGCTAGGTGTCCGATCTACGGACTGTCAATTCCGGACGCGGACTGCCCTGCTTGCAGCCGCTGGCGTCAGCCTCGCCGCCGCCGACGCCACGAAGTACGCAACTGCCCTCTTTACTCCGGTAGTACTCGTGGTCGTGGCCATGGCCGTATGGCGCCAGCACGAGGGGACGGCGTGGCTTACGGCTCTGCTGACCCTGCTCTGCTCCTGGCTCGTGTCCGTCTTCGCCGCCATCTCCGCTGGCGGACGGGCTTACTGGCTGGGCATCACGGGGAGCACCCTGGCCCGGCCGCAGTCGGATGTCCCGACGACGACCGTTCTGCACTACGCGTATGTCTGGACCAGCCTGATTCTCATCCTCGCTGTCTTCGGTGCGGTGCTGGCCAGCCGCAGCAAATCACGGGGAAAATTCCTGCCTGCGGTCCTCGCGGCCGCCGCTCTGCTCGCCCCGGCTGAGCAGGTCAGGATCCACACCACCGTGAGCTTGCAGAAACATGTGGTATTCGGAGCCTGGTTCGCCGCCATCGCGGCGGGCTACGCGATGGCGCGCATCAGCAGAGTCGACCCGGGACGTGGCTGGGCAGCGGTCATGGCGCTGCCCATCGTGGCATCCACGCTCTTCGGCTCCCTGGGGCAGGCGGCCGGTCTCCATAACGCCTGGCCGAACGCCGCCCGTGTTGTCACGATCCTCCGCTCGGCGATTGATTCCCACCCGGGTAATTACCTGGCGGAAGACTACGATGTCGAGGCCTATTACCTACGCGCCGACGTTTCCTGGCAGCGCTGGTCCAGCACCGAATCCTTCAGCTACCGAGGGATAATTCCTGGGGCACCCTCGTATGCGGCCGCGCTCAACGCTCACTACTTCTCCCTCGTGATCCTCGACTTCGGGGGCACCGCGACTACAGATACCCAGGTCACTGCCGACATGCGCCATGCGGGCGGCTACTTCGTCCTAGCCCGCACCGGCCTGTATACCATCTGGGCATCACGGGTGCCGATATCGAACCGGCCATCCGGGGGTAACCTTGTCCACTACTAAACCCCTGATCGGCGAGCAGGCGCAGAAAATCTACCTGCCACGGCCACCCAAGGACCGGGAAAAGTACAAGTACTTCGGCGGACCCCGTCGTCTGGTGTTCACATGGCTGCTAATCGCATCGGCCGGGGTACTGTACGGATATATACACGTGGCCGAGCGAGCCTGGCTTGTCACTCCGTTTATGTGGCTCCTTCTCATGGTCATGCTACCGCCAGTCGCAGTGAACTACTGGCTGCGAATGGGTCGCCCGCGGCTTACCCTCTCGGAGCACCAGGCCACTGTCGCCAGCTACCGGGAGCGCGGCGAGACGGTGGACGTTTTCCTGCCCAGCTGCGGTGAGCCGGTAGCGGTGCTTAAGAACACCTTCCGGTACGTCAGCAAAATGAGCTGGGGCGGCATCAAGACCGTTTATGTGCTCGATGACTCCGCCCGGGAGGAAGTACGCGACCTTGCCGATCATTACGACTTCCGGTACATCGTGCGTCCCGATCCCGGCGTAATGAAGAAGGCCGGAAACCTTACGTATGCTCTCAGCATCAGCTCCGGAGACTTCATCGTAGTAATCGACGCCGACTTCGCGGTCCGCTCAGATTTTCTTTACGAGACCATGCCATATTTCTCCGATCCTAAAGTCGGTATTATCCAGACAGCTCAGTATTTCGATGTCGGCCATCGAACAGTTTCCTACATACAGCGCTATGCGGGAACACTGCAGAACATCTTCTTCCAGTTTATCCAGCCGTCCCGGGACCGATATCGGGCGGCAATTTGCGCTGGCACGAACCTCGTTTACCGCCGCGCTGCCGTCGTAGCTGCAGGCGGCTTCGCCTGGGTACCGATCGGCGAGGACGTGCACTCTGGCGTGAAACTGGCCTGGGCCGGGCAAGAGACCCGCTACCTGCCTCTTTGCCTGGCCACGGGCGTGGCGCCCATGGACTTCCCGTCGCTGGCAAATCAGCAAGCCCGCTGGTGCCGCTCGTCGATGCTGGTGATGCTCGATAAGTATTTCGTGGAGGCACCGTACGACTGGAAGCAACGATCTGCCTTCTGGGCAGCATTTCTCTACTACATGTCATCTGCTGCGCTACTGATTGTCGGGCCTTTCCCGACGCTGACAATGATCTGGTTTTATCCGGGACTGGTCTATCCGCACAATTACCTGCCTCTGTTGCCCGCGCTCGCAGCCACGCTTTTCGCGTTCCCGATGCTGAACCGCGGCTGGCGCCCGACTATTTACCGGGTATGCATGATCAACTCTTGCTGCCACATGTATGCCATCTGGTACGCGCTCCGGGGGCGTGTCGCCGAATGGGTCCCGACGGGCGCCTCGCCCGGCAAGGGACAGGTACCCGTGACGGTAAATCGGCTCCTCTGCAGCTGGATCGTGGTCTTTCAGGTGCTCCTCTGGTCGGGCCTAGCACTGCGGGTGCACCAATACGGCTGGCGCCCGTACTGGGCGACGGAGATCTTGGGCGGCGTGCAACTCTGGATGCTGGCGCCATTGCTGACTCCCAGCAAGGGAGTCTGGAAGCGAACCCAGTCTGGGGCCACGGAGATATCAGCATGAAACGCCTGCCTGCCGACCCTATTTCGGGGCTGGTGCCGGCCGCACAATATAACTACCGCGGGGTTACGGAAGGAATAAATTCATGAAGCATCGTGGCGACAACGGGCGGAGGGGGCATGGAGGCCGGAAGGGTCACGGGAAGTCCTTGGCTATCGTCGTGGCCATTATTGCCGCGGCGGCGCTCGTAGCGGGTATTAGCCTCTACAACAAGTCCTCAGACTCCATCGGGCCGCTACCGGTCAATCTTCCCACTACGCCTCAGTCCTATCTAGGGGTTTACGCGAATGGTGCCCCTGGATCGTATGACGGGGTGACTTCGTTCACGAATGTAACCGGAGCAAGACCGGATATAGCCATGTATTACAGTGGATGGTATGTGCCGTTCGAGACCAGCTTCGCTACCACCGCGGCCAAGAACGGTGCGGTGCCGCTGGTACAGATGAACCCGACCGGCATCAACATCGCCGAAATCGCAGCCGGCAAGTACGACGGCTATCTAAGTGCCTTCGCTGAGGCCGTCCGTGTTTACCATCATCCGGTCATCCTTAGTTTCGGCCACGAGATGAACGGTACCTGGTATAACTGGGGCTACAAGCAGACGTCCCCGGCTACCTTCGTTGCTGCGTGGCGGCATATAGTTACGCTGTTCCGTGCGCTCGGAGCCCGGAATGTGACATGGATGTGGACTGTCAACATCGTCGACGATACCCAGCAGGGCACGATCCCTGCGCCGGCTCCATGGTGGCCTGGCAGCTCCTACGTCAACTGGGTCGGCATCGACGGTTACTACCTTCAGCCGACCTGGCAATTCGCCCCCTTGTTCGGGCCGACCATCGCCAAAGTACGGGAACTGACCAGCGATCCGATACTGATTGCCGAGACCGGGGCGACGGCCAGCTCAGGTCAGCCTGCGAAGATCGCCGACGCGTTCGCCGGCATTCACGATTACGGGTTGCTCGGATTCGTGTGGTTTGACGCGACAGACGCCACGGGGCAGGGCTTCGGCCTTAGCAGTCCGGCGGCTTTCGCCGCATTCCGCAAGGGCGCCGCCAGCACCTACACCAGGCCTGCGTCATGAACGAGCGACCACTTCAGGTACCGAGGCGGAAGAAGGCGATCGGGAGGTTCGACGGCTTTGGCTGATCCCCAGCGTGCGGGGTGGCCTTGTCAGCCCCTGCCGCGAAGGCCTCACGCCCCGGGCCTCCTCCGCCACCTGCCGCGGTCAGGCATAGCACGTACGGAAGGCCGGCGGCGTGGGCAAGGACGAGCACGTTGACGACTCGCGAGAATGAGCCCGCAGGTGGCGTATTCCCGGCGATGCTGGTGCCTACCCCACATCCTGTCTCGCCAGCTGACGGCCTGCAAGGGCTGCAGCCGATAGCGGTCGACCCGGTTGGAACTCGGTTGCCGGAAACTGCAGGAGCGAACGAGCAGACGCTGACCCTTCTCGAAACCCTAGTCGCGGATCCTGATGTCGCCGCGATGCGACCCGCATCCAGAGCGCAGGCAGGCGATGGGCGGGACACCGGCCGGGCCGCCAGACGCGGAAGGCACGCGGCTCCCCCGCCGCCCTACCTGGAACGCCGTGCCGCGCGATTCGTGCTCTTCAGCGCGATCGGGGGATTCATCTTCCTGATGGGCCTCGGGCTCCAGGCCGCGCTGACCGGTACCTGGCACGTACAGCCGCTGGTCTCCTACGCGGTCCAGGCGGTCGTGTCAGTGGAGACGAGCTTCCTGCTGAACCGCTGGCTTACCTGGCGTGACCGCAACATCCCGTTCGGGCTGGCCTTTGCTCGCTTCAATATCCAGAAGACGGTAACGGTCGCGCTCAACCTGGCGCTCTATGCAGGCTTGCTCCGGGTAGGCATTAACTACCTCGTGGCCAATGTGGCGCTGACGGCCGTGTTTACAGTGGTCAATTATGTTGCGGGCGACCGCCTCGTGTTCATACCTGGCCGGACGCCATCCAGCGAGCCTGCCGGCGCTGCCATCTCAGCGCTGACTTCGGACCGCCCCCGGCCCGACGTCAGTGTCGTCATCCCGTGCCGGGGAAATGAGAGCACTATCCGGCTCGCGGTGCAATCTCTGCTCGGTCAGGACTACCCCAATCTCCGCGACATCATCCTCATCGGCTCGCCAGGCGATTCAACCTGGAGTGCGCTGGCCGACCTCGATGATCCAAGGGTGTCGATCTGGGAAGTAGAGACACCTCCTGGAATGCGTGACGCGAACTATAAGCGGGACGCGGCCGTCGAAATGGCCTCAGGTGAGCTTATCGCGCTGATCGACAGCGACATAGTGCTCCCGGACGACTGGATGAGCCGGGCGGTCGCTGCGCTTGAGGATAGGGACGTCAGTTGCGTGGCAGGCGGCATGAAATCGTTCCACGACAGCTTCTGGGGTCGTTACACCGACAGCACGTTTATCGGCGCCAAGACGCCCCGCATCGCGGAGTCGTATATCGTCACCGGCGCGGATTTCGGCGCGCGCGGGCGTAAGCCGCCGATATTGGCCAATGTCCTGTTCACTCGTGAACTGTATGACAAGTGCCCGATCGATCCCATGTGGTCCCACGGCAGCTATGAGGATTACGAATGGTTTTGGCGTGTCGCCAGGGCCGGGTACCAGATCTGCGTCTCCGAGAACCTTTTCGGCTGGCACCATCACCGCCGCGGCATGCGCGCGCTAGCCAGAGAGTACCGGCGCTCGTCGAGGGGATGCGCGTACTTCATCCGGGCTCACATGGACAGCCCGCTCGCCAGACGACGGCTCCGCCAGGCCACCATCTTGCCGCTCGCGGCGGCGATGGGAGCCATCAGCGCCGTTGTTGCCGCCGTCTACGGCTACGGCTCCGTCGTTGCCGCAGTCGCGCTGGGCGGCGCCGCGGTGCTCGCCGTGCATCAGGTCGCCCGCTCACGCAGCCTGGAGAGCGTCGCCTACCCGGTCGTCGGACTTGCCCTGGGTTCAGTCTTCGCCGTCGGCCTCGTGACGAACCTGATGCGACCTGACCCTACGGTCACCGCCCCCCCGGTCGCCGCCCCGGCCGACGAAGTGCATGCCGGGGAACCCGCGAGCCATCCGCGGCGGCGCATGCTGCATCCGCTGATGGCCATCTGCGCCGTGCAGGCCGCCCTCTCCCTCACCCTCGTCTGGAGCAACACGGCCTACACCGATGAGGCGGCTTATCTCTGGGCCGGCCGTCTCGAGCTCGCGCACTGGATGCACGGGACGTCATGGCCGTCCGTGTACGCCTACCGGAACTTCCCCGGATCGCCAGTCCTGTACCCGCCGCTCGGCGCCCTAGCCAACAGCATCGGCGGTCTGGCCGGCGCGCGGATCCTTTCGCTCCTCTTCATGCTCATGGCGACGGTGCTGCTCTACCTCACGGCGTCCAGGCTGATCGGCCGCACGGGCGCCCTCTTCGCCGCCGCCCTGTGGGCGCTCAGCGAGCCAGCGCTGCGGCTGACATTCGCGACCATTGATCCACTGTCCGTACTTCTGACGGCGCTCTCGGCGTGGCTGATCGTGCAGGCAGGCTACCGTCACCGCCGCGGCGAATTTATCGCTGCCGCGGCGGTCGCACTCGCCCTGGCCAATATGTCGGCATATTCGGGCATCGTCATCGATCCGGTCGTGATCGCGTTCGCGTTCCTCACGTGGCGAACTCGCATGCCACGGCAGCAGTCACTGTCGTCTACCGCGTGGCTGGCGGGGGCCTGGCTCGTTGCCTTTGGCCTGCTGATGACGGCGTCACGTTCATGGCCCGGACTCTCAGCTACTGTCTTCGTGTCTGACCCAGCCGGTTATCAAAGCGCCTCGTCAGCCCTGAGTGAGATCTGGACATACTCAGCGCTGGTCATCGGCCTTGCCTTGATAGGCACTCTCGCTACCCTGCGNNGCTATGCAGTTTCATGACCAAACCCCCTCGACTATTGATAAGCACCTTGCCTACGGAATCTGGTTCGCCGCCATCGTGGCCGGCTACGCGTGCAGTAGGTTCATCAGATGGCTACCCGGAGCCAGAAAACCGCTCGCAGCGCTCTGCTGCACGGCGGCGTTTCTATACCCCGCCGTCGTCAGCTGGCAAGCAGCCTGGCAACGCTACCATTCGTGGCCCAATTCCAGCCAGTTTATAGGATATTTCAAACTTAGCGCAGCGCACAGCCAGGGGTTCCTTTACGCACCTCCAACCGAAGCAAATATCGCCGAATATTACACTCCGCAAGGCAATGAATGGAGTCGGTGGAACGAAACCCTATCGCTAAACCCACCGATAGCATCGAATCATCTTCGCGGCTATTACGCTGATAAGCTCAAGGACGGGCACTACGCAGTGATAGCCCTGTTTTATTCAACGACATTCTCCTCGAGGGGACTGCCGACGAGTGACTTGCTGCCTTTGAGCGCATCTTCGTCAGGTTCCGCAAACCTGCTAGCCGCAGTAGGAACAAACTCCGGTGAACCTGGCCTGGCTTCGCTAACGCTCACTCTTGATGAGAAGAACAGCCAATACAGCCTCTTTAAAACAGGGAACTACAATACGACCAACCTCTCAGGTACTCATGACTACGGGTACTATGCGATCTGGAAGAAGAAGGAGCCCACGTGAGCGCGGTCGTGTCATCGACGGGCTGGCAGCAGAACCCTGCTGCCAGCCCTTCGCGCATGCCCGCTCTCGAGCAGCATCCGAGGCTGCGGCTCCTCGTGCATCCGCTGACGCTCATCTGCACCGTGCAGGCTGTCCTATCGCTGTGTCTGGTCTGGAGCAACACGGCGTTTGCGGACGAAGCGCAATATCTCAGCACGGGTGAGCTCGAATGGGCGCATTGGCTGCACGGAGCAGATATCCCGCCATATCTCCTGAAGGGCTTTTCCGGGTCGCCCGTCATCTACCCGCCGCTAGGGGCTTTGGCCAACAGCATCGGCGGGCTTGCCGGAGCAAGGATCTTGTCACTGCTCTTCATGCTTGGCGTGACGATCCTGCTCTATCTCACGGCGTCGCGACTGCTCGACTGCACAGTGGCCGCAATCGCCTCCGCTCTCTGGGCGCTGAGTGAGCCATCTATCCGCCTGGCCTTTGCCACTATCGATCCCTTGTCAGTGCTGCTGACGGCGTTCTCGGCTTGGCTCATAGTGCAGGCTAGCTACCGCCATCGTCGCGGCGCGTTCGTGACCGCTGCTGCGGTCGCCCTCGCACTCGCCAACGCGACGGCTTACTCGGGGATCGTCATCGACCCCATCGTCGTCATCTTCGCATTCCTTGTATGGCTGCCCTGTATGCGCCTGCGGCTGGCATCATTGTGGACGATGTTGTTCGCGGGTATCTTGGCGCTTCTCTTTACTGTGCTGATGACCGTCTCCGGTTCTTGGACTGGGCTTATGTCCACTATCATTAACCGTAGCACTTCCGACCACCAGAGCATCCTGCTCGTCCTTTCTGATAGCTGGGGATACTCCGGGCTGATGGCCGTGCTAGCGGTGGTAGGCGCAATCACCGCGTTTGCCGCCGAAGACAGGACGCGTACGGCGCTGGTGGCGTTGCTGGCCTGCTCGGCGTTCGTGGTGCCAGCAGCGCAGTTTCATGAGCAAACCGCATGGTCGCTCGACAAGCATCTCGCCTACGGGATGTTTTTCGCCGCAATCGCGGCAGGCTATGGATGCAGCCGGCTGGTCAGGAACCTCCCTAGGGCTGGAAGGCAGATCGCGGCATCCTGCTGCGCCCTGGCTTTCGTCTATCCGGTGGCGACCAGCTGGGCATCCGCATGGAACGTTTACCATGCGTGGCCTAATGCGCGCTCATTCATCACCGACTTCACAGGCGAGGCGGCGCACAGCCAAGGACTTATTTACGTATCTGAAACAGGCCCGGAAAATGTTGCCGAATATTATGCACCAGAAGGCCGGGACCCGAAGCGGTGGAGCCCCGGCCTGTCGCTTGCTCCCGGCGGAAATCCGAGTGACTGGGAATCCGATTACGCTCAGGAACTGCTCGACGGCAACTACGGAATAATAGCGCTTTTTTACCCGACAACATTCTCGTCAAGGCCGAACTTGCCGGTGGGATTTCTGGTATCACCAGCCGCCTCTGGGGCGGATCAAGTTCTTAGTATCGAGGGGAAAAACCCGGGAGAACCTGGCCTACCGGATCTGACGATAGCCGTAGAGAAGCTCTACGGCTATCCCGCGAAGATAGGATCATACGACAGTTCAAGTGAAAGCGGTGTCTACGCAATCTGGCTGAAGAAGCCGCAGGGGTGAGCGCCGTGGTCAAGCATGCGGCCGGGCACCAGCAACCGGCCGAACCTCCGGTCGCCTCGTGGCGGACGGAGGTACGGCAGCGGCGGCGCCACCAGCGGCTGATGCTCTTTTCCGCGCTGGTATTCTTCGCGGTGCTCATCGTGGGCACCGGGTTGCGGCTGTGGCATCTGAGCACCTCGCCGGCCTGGCAGTGGGATGAGGCTGTCTATTACCGGGTGTCGGTCAACGTCCAGCACGGGGTGCTGAGTGAGCATGCGGTGAATGGCGTTCCCTATGAACCGTTCCTGTATCAGCCGCCATTTTACTTCCTGATTCTGTCCAGGTGGTTCGACCTCGTCGGGGCTAGCATCTATCATGCCCGCCTCCTAGGCATAATCCTGACAGCGGCGATGCAGACGGTCCTGTTCCGGCTGCTCTGGAAGATCCACGGCGCCGCGGTGGCCATCTTCGCCATCGTTCCCGTGATTCTCGATGGCTGGCTGATGTACATCGAGCGGGTCTCTTATATCGAGAACGCGCTGATACTGATTATCGTCACTGGCTTTCTGCTGTACCAGCGCGCTCTGGAGCAGCCGTCATGGCAACGGTTCGCGCTAGCCGGCGTAGTCATCGGGTTTGCCGCGAGTTTCAAGCAGACGGGTACCTACGTGCTGGTAGCTGTCCTGCTCTGCTGGCTCGTCCAACGTCGTGATCACAAGGGACACCTGGTCCTGCTCGGTGTGGCCATGACGGTGATTATTGTCTACGTGGGGGTAATGGTCGGGGTATTCGACGTGCCCGGCCACGACTGGTACATCGGTCAGTCAACTACTCAGATACGTCGGGTCCTGGCATTGCAGCAAAGCGGCGGCACGCTGACCTCACTGGGCGGCGTGCTGCATCTCCTGGCCGCGCAGTACCGGTTTTTCATCCCCAGCATCATCGTGGCGCTCGCGGCGTTCGTTACGGTAATACGCCGCGTCCTGCAGTGCTACCGCGTCCGCAACTGGACGCCGGCTCAGGGGAATGCACTGCTCTTCAGCTGGCTGGTGACCGGGATGGTCGTCTTCGGTGTCAGCTCCTTGAAATTCCCGCAATACTTCGTCCTGATCCTCATACCGGCATACTGCTTCTTCTGGACTGAACTGAGCCGCTGGAACTGGCGCTCAGCATGGAAGAACACGGCGATGGCCGCAGCTGTCGTAGCGGGGATAGGCTCATTCCTGCTGACAGTTCCCGCTTTCAGCGTCAACGCGCTCGCTGAGGTCCAGCAGTACGCGGCAACCCACATTCCGGCCAACAGCACCGTGGTCACCGAGCAGAGCATCGGCGACCTGATCCAGCAAGATTGGTGTACGGTCGAAGTAGCGACAGCGTGTCTGAACGGTAACCCTCGGGCTACCTATGCGATTACCTGGCAAACCTATCTGCAGTCGAGCTTCACCGAGGGTGACGCGGCCTTCCACGAACTCATGATCGGCTCGCATCGCATCACTTCATTCAGCGGGGCGGTAGGGACCGCGACGGTCTGGAAGC
>PMOU01000654.1 GCA_003161205.1 Actinomycetota bacterium
TTCGCGGCGAACATCTCGGTGCTGGGCCTGTCCTACGGCTCGTTCGAGCTGGGCTTCGGCATCTCGTTCTGGCAGGCTCTGGTCGTCGGCGTGGTCGGGATCGTACTGTCCTTCCTGGCCTGCGGTTTCATCGCCGTGGCGGGCAAGCGGGGCTCGGCCCCGACGATGGTGCTGAGCCGGGCCGCGTTCGGGGTCAACGGCAACAAGCTCCCCACGGTGATCTCCTGGCTGCTCACGGTGGGCTGGGAGACGGTGCTCGTCATCTTGGCCACGCTGGCCACGGCCACTGTCTTCCAGCGCCTCGGCTGGGGTGGCGGCGACGGCACGAAGGTCATCGCGCTGATCCTGGTGGTCGCGCTGACCATCTTCGGCGGCGTCATGGGCTTCGACCTGATCATGCGCCTGCAGACCTGGATCACCATCGTGACCGGGGTGTTCACCGTCGTGTTCATCGCCCTGGTGGCGGACAAGATTCACTGGACCGCCGTGACCGCGGTCAAGGGCGGCACGACGCAGGACCTCATCGGCGCGCTGGTATTCATGATGACCGGCTTCGGGCTGGGCTGGGTGAACTGCGCGGCGGACTACTCGCGTTACCTGCCCAGGCGCTCCTCCAGCGGGGGCGTCATCGGCTGGACGACGTTCGCGTCGTCGGTGGCGCCGATTTTCCTGCTGGTGTTCGGCCTGCTGCTGGCAGGCTCCTCCAAGAGCTTGAATACGGCGATAGGCGCCAACCCCATCGGGGCGTTGACCACCCTGCTGCCCACCTGGTTTCTGGTGCCGTTCGCGATCGTGGCCGTGCTGGGCCTGATCGGCGGCTCGGTACTCGACATCTACTCCTCCGGGCTGGCCTTGCTTACCCTGGGCCTGCGGATACCGAGGTATCAGGCCGCCCTGGTCGACGGCACTGTGATGACCCTCGGCTCCATCTACGTGGTGTTCGCCGCGAACAACTTCGTGGGCCAGTTCGAGGGCTTCCTGATCACGCTCGGCGTGCCGATCGCGGCCTGGTGCGGGGTCATGCTGGCCGATATCGCGTTGCGCCGGCGGGACTACGCCGAACCCGAGCTCTACACCCCGGGCGGCCGGTACGGCGACATCAGATGGATCCCGGTCCTGGCGCTCATCGTGTCCACCGTGATCGGCTGGGGCCTGGTGACCAATACATCGGCGAGCTGGCTGAGCTGGCAGGGGTACCTGCTCAGCCCGTTCCACCTGGGCGGCAAGACCGGCGCCTGGGCCTTCGCCAACCTGGGCGTGCTGGTCGCGCTCGCCATCGGCTTCGTCGCGACCGGCCTGTTCAGCCGGTCGGCCGTGCGGGCCGAAGAGGCGGTGCCCGTGCCGGCCCCGGCGGGTGCGCGGGCCTAGCGGCCTCCGAAACGGACCGGTAAGCATGTCCGGCTAGGTCTTCTTTTGCCGGGTATGCGGCGTTTAACCTGATCGCATGGGGATGCCCCCTCCCGGTGCAGACTGGCAGGCACGCCAGGCCAAAGCCGCCGCCCGGCGCCGTAGGCGTCGCCGGGCGCAGCGGCTGATGCTCTGGCTGCTGACCGGCGTCACGACGGGGGTGCTGGTGGTCATCTACTTGTTCATCAAGGACATCAGCCGGATGCCGACCGTAGCCGCGCCCGCCGCGCTGTCTTCCTCCGTGCGAACCCCGCGCCCGCCAGCGGGGCGGCAACGCGTCTCACCGTCGGCGAAGGTATCGCCGGTGACCGCCGCGGCGGGCCCGCGGGTCACCGATGCTTCGTCCGGGCTTTCCTACCAGTTGCTCTCGTCGCCGTGGCGGCGCGGCTGCCCGGCCGTCCTGAACACGCCGATGTTCAGCTGGAGCGCGGGCGAGAACGCCGTGGCCGGTCAGGTCGTCATCGGCGGGTCCCCCATCGACTGGCACGCCAATGCCTGCTCAGGGCAGCTTCAGCCGCAATTCCAGTACTCGGGCGCCGCGGACCTCGAGCCGACCGCGATGAGCCTGGCCGGCGCGCTTGAGCCGGCGTACTACGCCGGGCTGCAGCACGACCGGACGATCGAAGGCAGCTCCTCGCTGAAGGTCAGCGGGCACCANNGCCTGGATGGTCAAATTCCTGATGACCTACCCGGACGCCGCCGGCGAGGGCCTGCACTGGAGTACCGAACTCGGCGCCGTGGTGGTCGTGGACCGCGGCGCGGGCGACGCCCCCGCCGTGTTCTACGTCTCGGTCCCGGCCAACCTGGGCACCGCGAACGTCACCGTCTTGCTCAACTCGCTGCGTCTCAGCTAAGCCGTTTCATGATCACGGCCAGTTTCGGTCGCCGGCGACGGTTTCTGGCCACGCTGATGACTTGCCCGCGCGGCGTCAGCTTGCTTCGGCGATGGTGATATCGCCGCCGCCGCTGTCGACGTGGATGGTGTTCGTGGACGAGGGGCTGACCGGGACCGACACGCTGTCGTCGCCGCCGCCAGCACTGCTGGTGACGTTATAGGCGGTGTCACCTTGCGGGAGCACTATGGCGATGTCTCCCCCGCCGCTGGTGATGTCCAGGTTCGTCGGTGCTTTGGTGAACACTAGGGCGACGTCCCCGCCACCGGAATCGGCGTTGACCGACGGCGCGGTCAGGTCATCACCGCTGATGTCGCCGCCGGAGGTGGAGAACTGGCCGATGCCCGCGAGATCGTTGGCACTCAGGTCGCCGCCGCCGGTCGACACCCGGGCGAGGTCCCCGACCCCGGAGATCGCGATGTCGCCGCCCTCGCTCGACAGGTTGACGCTGGCCGCGGGGCCGGAGACACGCAGATCGCCGCCGCCGCTGGACAGCGTGATCCCGGTCTGCGGCGGAACCTGCAGGGTCGCGTTCAGCCCGCAGCTACCGACGGGCACGCGGCAGCCGACGCCGAGGCGGGTGCCCGCCGCCGTCGAGCTCTCGGTGACGTGCGGGCGGACCAGGTCGTACTGGACGGTGCCGGTCAGACGGGCGGTGGTCCCCTGGCCCGGGCGCAGCGTGACGTCGCCGCCGCTGAGATTGGCCACCAGCTGGCCGTCCTGAACGGGCAGGACGTAACTGACGGGGAAACTACCCCGGGCGTCCAGGGCGACGGCGTCGAAGCCGGTCCAGCCGATCAGGATGAGGACCAGCGGCACGCCGATCGCGAGGGTGGCCAGGCGGGCCGGCGTCATGCGGAGGGAAGTCATCGTGGTACCCCGTTCAGCCCGTGCCGAGATAGCGCAGGACGGCGAGCACGCGACGATGGTCACGGTCACCGGGCGCCAGCCCGAGCTTGGTGAAGATGTTGTTGATGTGCTTTTCCACCGCGCCGCCGCCGACGACCAGCGCGGCGGCGATGCCGGAGTTGGACCGGCCTTCGGCCATCAGCGCGAGCACCTCGCGCTCGCGCGGGGTGAGCTCGCCGAGCGGGTGGCGGCTGCGGGCGAGCAGCTGCGCGACGACTTCGGGATCGAGCGCGCTGCCGCCCTCAGCCACCCGGTGCAGCGCGTCGAGGAACTCCCCGACGTCAGCGACGCGGTCTTTGAGCAGGTAGCCGACCCCGTGCGGGCGGCCGGAGATGAGTTCGGTGGCGTACCGCTCCTCCACCCACTGGGACAGGACGAGCACCCCCACATCCGGCCAGCGGTCCCGGACCACCAGTGCCGCGCGCAGTCCCTCGTCGGTGAAGGTGGGTGGCATCCGGACGTCGACGACCACCGCGTCCGGGGTGCTCGCGGCCACCGCGCGCAGGAACTTCTCGGCGTCGCCCTCGGCGGCCGCGACCTCGTGGCCGGCCTCTGTGAGCAGCCTGGTCAGGCCCTCCCGCAGGAGCACGGAGTCTTCGGCGATCATTACCCGCATGGCAGTTCCGCCGCGATAATTGTCGGGCCGCCGGACGGGGACTCCACCGACAGCCGCCCGTCAACCCCGGACACCCGGTCCGCCAGCCCGGACAGGCCCGGGCTGCTGGGGTCGGCGCCGCCGATCCCGTCGTCGCTGATCATGACGGTCAGCGTGCCCGGGTAGCCGTGGCCTTCCACCACGACCTTGGCCTGGCTGGCCCGGGAGTGCTTGGCCACGTTGGTCAGCGCCTCCGCCACCATGAAGTAGGCGACGGCTTCCACGGCCGACTTCGGCCGGACCGGCACGTCGACGTGTACGTCGACCGGGACCGGGCACAGCGCGGCCAGCCCGGACAGGGCGGCGTCCAGGCCGCGTTCGGTCAGCACCGGCGGGTGCACGCCGCGGACGAGGTTGCGCAGCTCGGTGAGGGCCTCCTTGGCCTGGGCGTGGGCCTGGTCGACCAGTACCCTGGCGCCGTCGGGGTCGTCGGCGAACTTCGCCTGAGCCCGGCCGAGCTCCATGGCCACCGCGACCAGCCGCTGCTGCGCGCCGTCGTGCAGGTCGCGCTCGATCCGCCGCCGCTCCGCCTCGGCCGCGTCCACCACCCGCTCGCGGCTGTCCTCGACCTCCTTCACCCGGGCGGCCAGGTCGCTGGGCGGGCCGAGCAGCCAGCGGGAAAGCGCCACGTCCGCGGCCGCCAGGCCGCGGGTCAGCTGGGCCGCGGCGATCAGGACCACCAGGCCGAGGGCCGACAGCACCGTGGTCGTAGACGAGGTGTGCAGCACCGTGCTGCCGAATTCGACGCCGCCCCGGGGCAGGTACCGGTTGTACCAGGGCAGGGTCAGCATGACCAGGCCGAGCGCCCAGGCCGCCACGGCGAGCGTCGCGGTGACCGCGCTGACCGGCAGCCGCAGCAGCGCGTAGCCGATTTCGCTCCAGGTGGCCCGCTCGGCGAGCATCCGCCAGCGCGGCACGATCCCCCAGCGGTACCCAGCCCGGCCGCCGGCCGGCCAGGCCGGGATGCGCACTCCGAGCAGGAACGCGAACCTGGCCCGCTCGGCGTCGGCGAACGCATCGGCCATCCGCATCGTCACGCCCAGCACCGGCAGGCCGACGAGCACCACCACTAGCAAGCTGAAGCCCAGGCTCAGGCCCGTGACGAACACTGCGTAGGCCGCGATCCCGATGAACAGGCCGGCCAGGTGATGGATCATGGCGAGCCAGGTGCGCGGTGACACCAGGTCGCGGAGGAGGAACATAGCTCCGACGCTAGGCCATGACGGTCCGGTTTCCTATCAGAGCGACCCCCCGGATGGCGGTGAGGCAAACCCCACCCCGCTTCCGTCGGACCGCACCATGGTCCGTGCGGGTCCCGCCCAGGAGCCTGAGCGGTATGACGAAAACACCTTCCCCGAAGGAAACACGGGGCGGACGAGCACCCATGGTGGAACGAGTGGCCGGCTGGTCGGTCCGGCATCGCAAGACCGCCGTGTTCGGCTGGCTGCTGCTGGTCGTCGCGGCCGTCGTGATCGGCCAGCGTCTCGGCACCCAGAACCTCAATAGTTACGATCCCGGTCAGGCGGGCCGGGCCGAGCGGATCCTGGCTGAGCCGGTCGTGCAGCAGCCCGACAGCGAGAGCGTCCTGGTCCAGGGCCGCTCCGCGAGCCAGACGTACGGCCACGACCCGGAGATCCGGGAAGCGGTCCGGCAGCTGGTCGCCGCGCTGCGGTCCGTGCCCAGGTCCGCGGCGGATATCCAGTCCCCGCTCACCAGTCAGGGCCGGGGCGGTGCTGGTCTCATTAGCGGCCGCTCCGCGCTGGTCACCTTCAACGTCGCGGGCAACCCGGACAACGACGACCAGGCGGTCGTCCCGGCCATGAACGCGGTCGCGGCCGTCGCGGCGCACTACCCCGCGCTGAAGATCGAGGAGGCAGGCGACGCCAGCCTGGACCGGGCCACCAACGGCATCACCAGCCAGGACTTCCACAAGGCCGAGGTCACCTCGGTACCGGTCTCGCTGGTCCTGCTGCTGATCGTGTTCGGCGCGCTGATCGCGGCGGGCATCCCGCTGCTGCTGGCGGGCACCGCCGTGATCTCAGCGATCTCCCTGCTGGCCATCCCGAGCCGGTGGCTGCCGATCGACAGCACCACATCCTCCATCGTGCTGCTGGTCGG